>JAIOJM010000277.1 GCA_019911785.1 Sulfuricella sp.
GTTGGCGGCGGCAAGGACATGCAGGCGATGAAGGGGCAGATCCAGGCCATGCAGGAAGAAGCCACGGCCAAGGAAAAGGCGATCAAGGAGGCCAACCAGCGCATCTCCGCCCTGGAAAAGAATATCAAGGAAATGCAGAAGCTGCTGGAGCTGAAAAACCAGAACCTGGCGGATCTGCAGAAACAGGCGGCCGTAGCCAAGACGGCGCCATCGGTTGTGCCCGCCCCCGCTGCGCCAGCAACGAAGCCCGAAGAAAAGCCTGTCGTTCCCGCTACGGTTGCCGAGAAAGCGCCCGTGGCTGAGGAAAAGCCGGCGGCCAAGCCGAAGAAACCCAAACCGGTGCTGGCTGAGCAGAAGAAGCCGGAGCCATCCTTCCTCGATGAGGCGATGGAAAACCCGCTCTATCTGGGTGGCGGCGCAGCGGTAATCCTGCTGCTGGGCCTGCTGGGTGCGAAAGCGGTTGTGGCTAGACGCAGGAAAAACGCCGCCAGCTTCGAAGACAGCATAATGACCCATGGCGATCTCAAGGCCAACACGGTCCTGGGCGGGACCGGCGGCGGCAGGGTCGACACCAGCGATACCTCGTTTTTGACCGATTTCAGTCAAACCGGACTGGGGTCGATCGATACCAACGAAGTTGATCCCATCGCCGAGGCCGAGGTCTACATGGCCTACGGTCGCGATGCACAGGCGGAAGAAATCCTCAAGGAAGCGCTGAGCAAGGATACCGGCCGTCACGAGATTCGCCTCAAGCTGCTGGAAATCTATGCCGGGCGCAAGAATCTGAATGCCTTCGAAGCCGTGGCAGGAGAAATATATGCCGCGCTTGGCGGGAAGGCCAGCCCGGTCTGGGACAAGGCGGCCGAAATGGGCCGTGCGCTGGATCCGCAGAACCCGCTCTATGGCGAGAAATCTAAAGCAGCGGCTGCGACTGAGCCTGCCGCCATCGGTGATGAGGGTATCTTCGAAAAGACCATGATTGTGGCGGGCGGCACCGCGGGTCTGGCCGCGGCGTCAGAGCATGGCGTCACCCTTGATCTGGGTGGCCCGGAGATTACGGAATCCGCTGAGTCGGGCCTGGATTTCAATCTCGACATCGCGGCGCCGACGGCCGAAGCCAGTCCTGATCTTCTGCTGCCGGAGCCAGCCGAGGAGAGCCTGCCCGTTGAGGAAGCGGTTAGCGATCTCGGGTTCGACCTCGATCTGGGTGCACTGACTGGAGCGGGTGCTCAAGCTGAGCCGCCTGCGGCTGTGCCGGCTGTCGAGACAGAAAATGTCGACATGGGACTGGATTTCAACCTGGATCTGGGTGCTCCCACTGTGGTTGAAGCTGTACCAGAGCCGGCTGCGGCAACCATGGAGTCGAATGAGAACGCGCTGGAGTTCGATCTTGGCGCGCTGACTCAGGCGGCTCCTGCCGTACCTGCCGAGGAACTGATCAGCGCCGATAGCTGGAAAGATGAAGTGATGGGGCTCGATGTCGGCGGATTGACAACGGCGCCCGGCACTGAGGATGAGATGGCGGAAGCCGGGGGCAAACTGGATATGCCCGATTTCTCCTTTGGCGAAGAAGCTGCATCTGCGGGTGAAGAGATGGAATCCATCGAGCTTGCCGCGCTTCCCGTTGAAGAGCCTGCGCTGGATTTCGATTTCAACCTGGATCAGGAAGAAACCCCTGCGCCCGCCGAAGTAAAAGGAGTGGCTGCGCCGGATCTGGACTTTTCCGGTATCAGCCTGGATATGAGCGAGCCCGATTCGGCAAAGGTAGCACCCGCCGATTTTCCGGAGGATTTCGGCAGTCAGGAAGTTTCGACCAAGCTGGATCTGGCGAGAGCTTACGTCGACATGGGCGATGCGGAAGGTGCGCGGGATATCCTGCAGGAAGTGCTGAAGGAAGGCGCAACCGAGCAACAGGAAGAAGCACGGAAGCTGCTCGCTGAACTGGGGTGATTCAGTTTCGCAAGCGGGCTTCCCTCACCCCAACCCTCTCCCGCTTGCGGGAGAGGGGGCAATGGTAAAAGGCGCTTGTTATGAATTGCCTGCATCCGGCCAGCCTGATCCTGATCTGGCTGGCCTTTGCCTTTTGCGTTCCCTGGCTGCGACCCGCCGAACTGTCGGCGATCGTTTTCCTGTTTTCCCTGCCGCTGCTGCTGCGGCACTCCGCCCAGTACCTCAAATTGTTGCGCCGCAGCCGCTGGCTGCTGATTTCCCTGGTTCTGGTGTATGCCTTCATTACACCCGGCGCAGCGGCGATTGCCGTCCTGGGGGCTTACAGCCCCAGCCGGGAGGGCTTGCTGTCGGGCGGCCTACAGGCGCTGCGCCTGATTTCTCTGCTGGCTGCGCTGGCACTATTGCTGGCGACGACTCCCCGCGACCGGATCTTGGCGGGCCTGTATTTTCTGCTGCGGCCTTTCGCCTTGATCGGGGTGGATGTCGACCGGGTTGCGGCGCGCATCTGGTTAACCCTGCACTATGCGGAGAAGGCGGAGCAGGCCGAGCACACCAAGTCGAGCCGATCCGGCGAATGGCGCGAACGATTGCAAGCGGCGCTGCATGGCTCCGGGCATGAAACGACTGGCATCGAACTGGAAATCGGGCGTTTATCCCGGTCGGATTACGCGGCATTATTGTGCGCAGTCCTGGTGCTCGGGCTGCTGCTGGCGCGGGGGGCGACTTGAGAATCGCGCTCGGCGTGGAGTATGACGGCAGCCGCTTCTGCGGCTGGCAAAGCCAGCTTTCCGGCTGCGGCGTGCAGGATATCCTTGAGCGTGCTCTTTCCAGCATCGCCGGGGAATTTATCCGGGTGGTGACGGCGGGGCGCACCGACACTGGCGTGCATGCGCTGCATCAGGTCGTTCATTTCGATACCGACGTAGCCAGGCCGGACAGTGCCTGGGTGCGCGGCGTCAATGCCCTGCTGCCGGACAGTGTCGGTGTGCTGTGGGCGCGGCCGGTGAGCGATGAGTTCCATGCCCGTTTCAGCGCGGTATCCCGGAGTTACCGCTATTTGCTGCTCAACCACCCGGTGCGCCCCGCGCTGCTTTCCGGCAAGGCAGGCTGGTTTCACCAGCCGCTGGATGTGGAGGCGATGCGGCAGGGGGCCCGGTTCCTGTTGGGCGAGCATGACTTCTCCGCTTTCCGCGCCGCCCAGTGCCAGGCCAAGTCGCCGATCAAAGATCTGCAGAAAATCGGGATAGCAACCAGCGGCGACTATATTCTGTTCGACTTCACCGCCAATGCCTTTCTCCACCACATGGTGCGCAACCTGGTCGGCAGTCTGGTCTATGTCGGCAAGGGCAAGCACCCGCCGGCCTGGATGCTGGAACTGTTGGAAAACCGGAACCGTATCCATTCCGCGCCCACCTTCGCGCCGGATGGTTTGTACCTGGCGGGCATCGGTTACGATCCGAAATGGGATATTCCCGACCTTTCGAGAATGCCGAATTTTGCGTTTGGCTAAGCTGCAAATAAAAACAAGCGCCTTTCACCATTGCTCCTTCCCCCTCGCAGGGGGAAGGTTGGGATGGGGGTTAAGATGCCGATTCTCTGGCGAAATATCCAACCCCCACCCTAGCCCTCCCCCTAAAATGGGGAGGGAATGTGGATGTTGTAGGTTGGCGCTTAAAATAGCAAGTTTTACGCTAATGGATTATCCGAATTAATGTAATATTGTTTCCAACAAGACGATACTCTTGGTGGTTCAATAGCTTTCTATAGGCTGAAGTCAAATCATGACCCGAATCAAGATATGCGGCATCGCCCGGAGCGAGGATGCGCTGGTCTGCGCCCAGGCCGGCGCTGATGCCATCGGACTGGTGTTCTATCCGTCCAGCCCGCGCCACGTTGCAGCGGCGCAGGCAGCGGCGATCGCCCGTGCCCTGCCGCCTTTCGTCACCACCGTCGGCCTGTTCGTCAACCCTGCGGCGGAGCAGGTGGAGGCGGTGCTTGATGAGGTGCGTCTCGATGTGCTGCAATTCCACGGCGACGAACCGCCGGAATTCTGCGCCGGCTTCGGTGTGCCTTATCTGAAGGCAATTCGCGTCAAAGCCGGGGTGGATTTGGTACAATGTGCAATTCGTTACCAGCAAGCCCAAGGCCTGCTGCTGGATGCCTATGTCGAAGGCACGCCGGGCGGCACCGGCCAGTCCTTTGACTGGGAACTGATACCGGCTGGATTGCCGCTGCCGGTGATTTTGTCCGGAGGACTTTCGCCTGCCAACGTGGCGGATGCGATTCGCCGGGTGAGGCCGTGGGCGGTGGACGTGTCGAGCGGGGTAGAGGCGTCAAAAGGAATCAAGGATGCGGCGAAGATCGCCGCGTTCATCGAAGGGGTGCGCAAGGGGTGTAAACCCCAGGGAGTGTAAATAAGTGCAGATGTATGATTTGCCGGATCAGGCCGGCCATTTCGGGCCTTACGGCGGGATTTTCATGGCGGAAACGCTGATGACGGCTGTTGAGGAGTTGCGCCGGCAATACCTGCGCTATCGCGATGACCCGGAGTTCAAGGCTGAGTTCGCCTATGAGCTCAAGCATTATGTCGGCCGTCCCAGCCCGATCTATCATGCCAAAAACTGGACGGAACGCCTCGGCGGCGCGCAAATCTACCTCAAGCGCGAGGACCTCAACCACACCGGCGCGCACAAGATCAACAACGCCATCGGCCAGGCCCTGCTCGCCCGCCGCATGGGCAAGAAGCGCGTCATCGCCGAGACCGGCGCGGGGATGCACGGCGTCGCGACAGCCACCGTGGCGGCGCGCTACGGCCTGGAATGCGTGGTCTACATGGGCAGCGAGGACGTCAAGCGCCAGGCGCCCAACGTCTACCGCATGAAGCTGCTGGGCGCCACCGTGATGCCGGTGGAGTCGGGCTCCAAGACGCTCAAGGATGCCTGCAACGAGGCGATCCGCGACTGGGTCACCAACGTCGAAAGCACCTTTTACGTGTTCGGCACCGCTGCGGGGCCGCACCCCTACCCCATGATGGTGCGCGATTTCCAGTCGGTCATCGGCGAGGAAGCC
>JAIOJM010000278.1 GCA_019911785.1 Sulfuricella sp.
TTTATATCCCGCCCGCAAGTTGTCTTTAACACGGCGGCAAGTTAATTCTATATTTTTAAAAGGCGTTTAGTCAAACCTTGTCCATAATGGCCTACCTGCTTCGTGTCCTTGCTTATCTGCCGCTTTGGCTGCTGCACTTTCTGGGTGCGGCAGCAGGCTGGGCGACCTATCTGGGTTCCCGGCGCTATGCCGCGAGAATGCGGGAAAATCTGGCGGCCAGCGGAGTATGCGCGCCGGGCGCATGCGGCAAAGTATTGCGCCGGGCGGTGGCCGAAGCGGGCAAGAGCGTGCTGGAACTGCCTGCCGTCTGGTTGCGCCCGGAACAGCAGGCATTGCAGTTGCTGAAGCAGTGCCATGGCTGGGAGCATGTCGAGGCAGCACTTCTGCGCGGCAAGGGGCTGGTTTTTCTGACGCCGCACATGGGGTGTTTCGAGATCACCAGCCTGTATTACGCCGCCCGCCACCCGATCACCGTGCTCTACCGCCCGCCCAAGCTGAAGTGGCTGCAGCCCTTGATCGAGGCCGGGCGTGTCCGTGGCCAGGTGACGCTGGCACCCACCGACCTGGGCGGGGTGCGGGCATTGATCAAAGCGCTGCGGCGCGGTGAGGCCATCGGCATCCTGCCCGACCAGGTGCCGAGCCAGGGCGAAGGGGTGTGGGTGGATTTCCTCGGGCGCCCCGCCTATACCATGACGCTGGTGTCGCGCCTGGCCCGTTCCACCGACGCGGCAATCGTTTTCGCCTACGCCGAGCGCCTGCCGCATGGGGCGGGCTACGAGTTATGGCTGGAGCCGCTGTCCGAAGATCTGCCCGAAGACCCTGCCGCGGCCGCAGAGGCGATCAACCGGGCGGTGGAAGGCCTGATCCGCAAAAAGCCCGAGCAGTACCTGTGGAGCTATAACCGCTATAAAGTGCCCAAGGGCGTGATGGGTAATGAGTGATGAGCAAGCCGTTTTCATTCATCACCCATTACTCATTACTCATTACTGATTTGCAATGGCTCGCTTAGGCATTTTCCTCATCTGGCTGCTGCATTTCCTGCCGCTAGCCGTGCTCGCACGTTTCGGCGCGGGCTTCGGTTTTCTGCTCTACGCATTCGGGAGCGAGCGCCGGCGGGTGGCGCGCGTCAACCTGCGGCTGTGCTTTCCGCAGATGACCGATGCGGAAAGGGAACGGCTGGTGCAGCGCCATTTTCGCACCTTCGGCCGGAGCGTGCTGGAGCGTGGCATCCTGTGGTGGTCTTCGAAGTCGCGCATCCAGAAGCTGATCCATATCGAAGGGCTGGAGCACTGGCAGGCGGTGGCCGACAGGCCGGTGATCTGGCTCGCCCCCCACTTTGTCGGACTGGACATGGGCGGGGTCAGGCTGACCACGGACTACCCTCTGGTTTCGATGTACAGCCGGCAGAAAAATCCGCTGTTCGACGCCCTGCTGCTGCACTCCCGCACCCGATTTGGCAATTCTCCGATGGCGTCGCGCCAGGACGGGCTCAAGCCGGTGGTGCGGGCGATGCGTAAGGGCTTGCCGTTCTATTATCTGCCGGACATGGATTTCGGCGCGCGCGACGCCGTTTTCGTGTCGTTTTTCGGCGTGCCTGCCGCCACTATCACCGGGCTGTCGCGCGTGGCGAAAATCACCGGTGCTGCGGTGGTGCCTTGCGTCACCCGCCAGCTTCCCGGCGGTGCAGGCTATGTGCTGAAGTTCTATCCCGCCTGGGCGGGGTGTCCCGGCGCGGATGTCGGAAGCGATACCCGGCGCATGAACGCCTTCATCGAGGAGCGCGTGAGGGAAATGCCGGAGCAGTATTTCTGGCTGCACAAGCGTTTCAAGAGTCGTCCGCCGGGGGAAAAGAAATTTTACGAATGAGATTGTAAAAACGTTTACCGCAGAGGACGCGGAGGACGCAGAGGAAAACCAAAAGTAGGCGCCTCTATGAGACAAGGCATTGCCAAGTTATGTTGAGTCGCCCATTGGGTGAGCACGTTTTTTACTTGAAGCTTTTGAATTCCTCTGCGTCCTCCGCGTCCTCTGCGGTTCAATTGCTTTTTTGATTGGGGGAATTTGTGAGTTTCCAGAATCCGGACGATGAGTCCATCCGCGCCTTGTTGAAAAGGGCTAAGAATATCGCCGTGCTCGGGCTGTCGCCCAAGCCTGATCGTCCCAGCTACTTTGTCGCCAGGGCGATGCAGGGTTTCGGCTTCAACATCATCCCGGTGCGCCCCGCCACGGCGGAGGTTCTGGGGCAAAAGGCCTACGCCTCCTTGCGCGACGTTCCGGGTCCGGTCGATCTGGTGGACGTGTTTCGTGCCGTAGAACATCTGGATGCTATTGTTGACGAATGTATTGCCTTACAATTGCCGGCAATCTGGATCCAGGAAGGCATCGTCAACGAGGCCGCTGCAGAACGGGCTCGCGCCGCCGGCATGACGGTGGTGATGGATCGCTGCATCTACAAGG
>JAIOJM010000279.1 GCA_019911785.1 Sulfuricella sp.
TCTAGAAAAAGCAATTAACCGCAAAGGACGCAAAGGTACGCGAGGTAAACACAAATCGAATTTCCTTTGCGAACCTTTGCGTCCTTTGCGGTAAGAAGATTTTAGATACAGCACACCGGGAAAAATTCAACACTTGTGGAGAGTTCGGTGGGTCAGGGCAGGCAGGCTCTTGCGCAGGCTCGCCTGATAGGCCGGGTTGACGTTGGCAATCACCACGCCGGAGCCGCGCGGCAGACGATCGAGAACCACGCCCCAGGGATCGACGATCATGCTGTTGCCGTGCGTTTCGCGGCCCGACAGATGGTAGCCGCCCTGGGCCGAGGCCACCACATAGGCCAGGTTCTCGATGGCGCGGGCACGCACCAGGGTTTCCCAGTGCGCCTTGCCGGTGGTCTCGGTGAAGGCGGCGGGCACGACGATGATGTCGACGTTGCCCATGGCGCGGTAAAGTTCGGGGAAGCGCAGGTCATAGCATACCGATAGACCGATCCGGCCGAACGGAGTTTCCACGACCACCACCTGGTCGCCCGGCTCGATGGTTTTTTCTTCGCGATATTTCTCGTTGCCGAGATCCAGGCCGAACAGGTGGATCTTGTCGTAGCGCGCCGCCAGCTTGCCCTTGTCGTCGTACACCAGGCAGCTGTTGCGCACCTTGGTCGGAACGCTCGCCTCCATCGGCACGGAGCCGCCGACGATCCAGATCTTGTGCTTCCTCGCCATGGTGCTGAGGAACTTCTGTATCGGGCCCTTGCCTTCCACCTCGCGCACCGCCACCGTGTCGCTTTCCTTCTTGCCCATGATGCAAAAATACTCCGGCAACACCACCAGCTTGGCGCCCTGCGCGGCGGCCATGCCGATCAGGCGCTCGGCCTCGGAAAGGTTCGCCGCCACGCTCGGGCCGGAGGCCATCTGAATGGCCGCGACGCGGCAAATGCCGGGCTGCGGTTTGGCGCGTGCGACGGCAGTGCGGGTCTTGGTTCTGGCGAAGCTCGATTTGGCTTTAACTGTCATTTACTTTCCTCTTGTTTCATTGTTTGATTCCCGCCGATTTTCGCCACGGTGGGATTATCCCACGTTCCGGTAATGCTGTATTCATAGGCCGCGATCTGCCCGATCGGGTCCTTGAGCAGCTTCTGCACGACCGTTGCGGCCACCCCCACCACCGGGCCGCCCAGCAACGACGCCGCCATGCTCACCCCCTCGCCCAGGGACGGCACCACCCGCACCCGCAGGTCCTGGGTTTCCGCCGCGAGGTTGGCCTCGCCCTTCATGGTCACTTGCGCCGCCGGCCCTTCCAGCCTGAGGTTGTCGGTACGCGCCACGCCGCGGTTGATCTGCGCGGTGCCGGAAATCGAGTCGAAGGCAAACCCCTCGCTGAACACGTCGCGGAAATCCAGGGTGATCCGGCGCGGCAACGCCTGCAGGCTGAGCAGGCCAAGCAGCTTGCCCGCACCCGGCTCAATTTTGTGAAACTGGCCATTCTTCGCTTCCAGCTTCAGATTGCCTGTCAAACTCGGAAAATCGATATCATGGGGACTGCCCGCCCAGGAAAGCTGGCCGTCGAGCTTCGCCGTTCCGCGCTTCACCGCCTCCGGATAGCCCAGCCGCGCCAGCAGCTTGCCCACATCCTGCGCCTCAAGATGCAGATTGGCATTGGTCATCGGCCTGCGTCGCCAGCCCTGCCACAATCCATCCATCTGCAGGCTGCCGTCGGGGTTGCTGATGCGCAGCTTCTCGATGCGCCAATCATCACCCTCCTGCACCGCCATCAGTTCGAGCTTGCCCAGTTTCTTCTGCTTGGCAGAGAAACTATCCGCGATAATATCCAGTGCCGGCAGCTCCTTCTCCTGCGGCGCTTCCGTCGGAACCCCCAGCTTCGCCGGAGCTGGATCGGGAATAGTCAAATGACCCAGACGCGCCTGCAGCCGTCCGCGCCCCTCGGGATTCCAGTTCCCGCTGCCGGCAAGTTCCCTGCTCTCTATCTTCGCCTGCCAGGTGCCTTCCTGCATTTTTGCACTAATATGCAGGTCGTTAAAGCGTTTGCCGAATGCATCGAGCGCGCCAAATGTCAGGTCGAGCCCGGCAAGCCCGGGCAGCTGCGCCTTGGCCGACGGCTGCCCGAGGATGCCGCGCCAATGATCCAGATCAAGCAGGGCCAGTTCACCGCTCAACCAGATGCCAGGCTGCGGTGGCAACACCGCCGCTGCTCCCAGATTGACCGCGCCGCGCTCGATCGTCGTTTTGCCATTTTCATGATTGCGCGACAGAACCGCCGCAAGTGCTTTGCCATAGTTGAGCTGAAGCAGATCCTGGTTGGCGCCGGTTATTTTCTTCTCAAAGCGCAGCGGCACAGGATCGTCCGCCTTTTTGCCGAAAGGCGCAGGCAGGTTAACCGCCAGCCCGACCAGCGAGGATTCGAGCAGCAGATCAGCCTGCTTTTTGCGGATCGAGACCACCCCGCGCCAGTCGGCCGCTCCGCTCAAGTTACGGGTTATCTGCTGATCGGCCAAACCAAGCATTCCGGCAGCGGTGGCACGCCCCTGTGCGTTGATGCGCACGCCGCCATCCTTCTGGGTCGCCCCGCTGATCGAGACCGGGCCACCCAAGGCCAGCGCCGTAATACGAGGAATCGCCACCGAGGCTTCGGTAAAATCCAGGCGCCCGTTCACTTGCTCCAGCGCCGGAAAGTCCGCGCCGAGCGAAACGCGGTTGTTGACGAACTGGTAGCTGCCCGCCACCCGGCTGTCCTTGTTGCGTCGCAAGGGGATAGCCAGCTTCAGCCTGAAATTGCCGTTGCCCGATGCCCCCATGCCTGCGGTGAAATCGTCGATCATGGCGCTGACCGGACTGCGGTCGATGAACTTGAGCATGTCTCCGGTCGGCCCGCTGGCTTCTCCCTCCACTTCGAGGATTTCATCCCAGCTCAGCAGGTCTGGAATCACCGCGCGGGTCTTGCTGATTTGCATGCCATCGGTATTGCCCTGATGTGCGGTGATTTCCATACGGGCGCCACGGAACAGGAGATCCACAACGATATTCTCGATTTTCGGCCAGCCCGGCGCATATTCCAGCGTGCCGCCGGTCACCTTCCCGGCCACCTCGAACAGGCCGCGCTTGCCGTCGGCGAAGGGGAAATCCGCCAGATTGCCCTTCAGCCGCAGCCGCACATCGTCGGACTGCCCGGCCAGCAGCGCGGTATTGAGCCAGTCGCGCGTAGCTTGGCCGATCGTAAGCGGAATGTATCGGCCGACCTGGCGCGCATCGCCGCGGGTGAACTGGCCGGTGAGATCGATCGTGCCCGGCGTTCCCCTTGTCATCTTGTAGCTGCCGAACAGCGTGCCCGCCAGGTGGCGGTTGGCAAGGGAAAGGCTGGTCAGGTTGATATCCAGACCATTGCTCTTTTCCTGTTTCTTCCAGTTCACCTGCGCAGTCAGCGCATCCATCTCCAGCGGCTCGCTGAACAGATCCGGAAAATCGGCCCGCACGCCGTGTGAATCCAGCGCCAGCGTGCCGGACTTTTCGTTGGCGTCGAGGTTGCCGCTCAGGCCGGAAAAGCCCGGCAGCTTGCCATGCGGTTTCATGCCCAAGCCGGCAAAGCCCCCCTTGGTCGTATAGCGCTGCGGCGCCTTCCAGTCGCCGCTCCATTTAACGCTGAAGTCGCGGAAGCTGCCCTGGGGACCGATTTCAGCCAGATTGCCGCGCACTTCGGGTGACAGCGGCAGCGCATCGGCCCATTTCACCAGCGGTTCCAGGTAAAGGTTATTGGCGCGAATTTCCCCTGCAGCGGGTTTTTTTCCTTGCGCCGGGACATAACGCACCAGCAAATCGGTAGCCGGCAGGCTGACGCCGCTCTTCGCCGCCAGGCTCAGACGCTGCGCGCTGAATTCAAACCCGACCGGCAGCGGCTTCCATCCGAGGCGGCCGCTCAGGCTATGCAGATCGAGCGGGGGCAGATCGCTGGCGAAACGGGCGGTTACATCATTCAGACGAACGTCCGCTGTGACCTCGCCGATCCCCCCGGCCTTGAACCCAAGCCAGGCCTGCAACCCGCCATGCCCGTGCAGCAGCTCGAACGGGAAGGGTAGCCAGGTCTGCCAGGCAGCGATGTCGGCATGGTCGAGCTTCGCATAGATTTTGCCCTCCCAGGCGGCCAGATCGGCCACTTTTTCACCCTTCAAATCGGCACGAATATCCAGCGGAGCTGCCAGTTCGGCAGGCGGAACGGCCTGCAGGCCCAACCGGTGCCGCCTGCCGCTGTTCTCCAGGCGCAGGTTGACGCGGCTCAAGGCCAACGCCGGCGCCTGGCGCTTCTCGTCGCGCCACTCGATCACCGCGTTGCGGATGACGATGCGCGATTGCTGCAATAGCCAATCGGCAAAACCGCTGTCGCTG
>JAIOJM010000280.1 GCA_019911785.1 Sulfuricella sp.
GCCACGGTGCGGGTCTTGTTGTCGGTCAGGCATTCCACCATCACCGCCACGCCGGCCGGGCCGTAACCCTCGTAGCGCAGTTCCTCGTAGCTCACGCCCTCGAGGTCGCCGGTACCGCGCTTGATGGCGCGCTCGACGTTATCCTTGGGCATGTTGTTCTCATACGCCTTGTCCACTGCCAGGCGCAGGCGCGGATTGCAGCTGATGTCGCCGCCGCCCATCTTGGCGGCAACGGTGATCTCCTTGATCAGGCGCGTGAAAATCTTGCCGCGCTTGGCGTCCGTTGCGGCTTTCTTGTGCTTGATGTTCGCCCACTTGCTGTGACCGGCCATAAATCCTCAGTGCTGAAATATTTGAAAAAGGGAATTTTACCCCCCCGACGCGCTTTTATAAAGGCGAAAGCTCACTCATAACGCCGCGCATAACCGGTCACGCCCATCAGCAACCGGACCAGGCCGTAGCTGGCCCAAGCCATCAGACGCCGGTAGACCGGCTGCTGCTTCCAGCGATCCGGCATGATCCGGTGCGCACCCTCGTCCATCGCCTGCTGCAGGCTGTCGCGCAGGGTCGCGGCGAAGCCGCTGTCAGCAACCACCACATTGGCTTCCCGCGCCAGCAGCAGGCTGAACGGATCGATGTTGGAAGAGCCGACGGTAGACCAGTTGCCGTCGATCACCGCCACCTTGGCGTGCAGGAAACTCCTGTGATAGCTGTAGATCTCGATGCCGGCGTCGAGCAGCACGCCATACAGGGCACGCGACGCATAGTGCAGCAGCAGGTATTCCACCCGGCCCTGCAGCAGCAGCACCACCCGCACTCCCCGCGCGGCGGCTTGGGCCAGTGCCTGGCGGAACTGGCGGCCGGGCAGGAAATAGGCATTGGCCAGGATGATCTCCTGGCGGGCCGAGGCAATGGCTTCGAGGTAGGCTTCCTCGATATCGTGGCGGTGGCGGAAATTGTCACGCCGAACGAAGGCGGCCTCCATCTCGCCGCAGGCCGGCAGCAGCGGCATCGCACGGCGCCGACTGCGGCGCAGGCGCAGCTGCGACCAGGCCACCAGGGTCCACAGGTGCCGCACCGAATCACGGATCTCCGCCAGCAGCGGCCCCTCCACCGCCACCACATAGTCGTAGCGCGGCGGTGTCTGGCCTGGCGCATCCATGTCGTCGATGATGTTGATGCCGCCGACGAACGCGATCCGGGTGTCGATCACCGCGATCTTGCGGTGCATGCGCCGCAATCGCCCGCGCTTCAGACTCCACGGCGAGACTTTCGGCCGGTAGAACAGCAGTTGCATGCCGGCCCCGCGCATCTCCTCGACCACCACCCGCGACAAGGTCTTCGAACCGAAGCCGTCGAGCAGCAGATGCACGGTCACGCCCCGCCTTGCCGCCCGTTCCAGCGCTGCGCTAATCTTCCTGCCGGTTCCGTCGTATTCGTAGATATAGGATTCCAGGAATATTTCGCGGCGCGCTTGGTCGATAGCAGCTTCGAGGGCCGGAAAATATTCCGCGCCGTTCTGGAGGAGAGTCAGGCAATTGCCCGGTATCAGGTCCATTGCACTAGGGTCGCGCTCTGTGAACGGTGGCGGACAGGGCGGCGTGATCGGAAATCTTCGACCACGGCCTGCCGCTGTGCACCTCGGCGGTCGTCACGCGCAACCCCCGCACATAAATGCGGTCGAGCCGGAATAGGGGCAGCGCCGCCGGGTAACTGCAGGCGGGCTTGCCCCTAGTCGCCCCGAACACCTCTTTCAGGTGCATCTGGTGGGCCAGGATGTCGCAAGCCTCGCCGCGCCAGTCGTTGAAATCGCCGGCGATGATCAGCGGCGCGTGGGGCGGCACCAGGCTCTCGATCCTGTCGCGCAATGCCGACAGCTGCACCCGGCGCCCCTTGGAAAACAGCCCGAAGTGAACGCACACACAATGCAGGGTTTGGTCCCAGCCGGGCATGCTCACTTCAACGTGCAGCAGGCCGCGCTGCTCGAAGCGGTGGGCCGAGACATCGACATTTTCCGAGCTGACGATCGGGAAACGGCTCAGGATCGCGTTGCCGTGATGCCCTTCGGGGTAGACCGCGTTCTTGCCGTAAGCGTAATCCTCCCAGATGGAGTCGGCGAGAAACTCGTATTGGGAAGCATCAGGCCAGTTCTCGTGTTTCTCCGCATGGAGCTCGTGGGCACCCACGACTTCCTGCAAGAAAACCAGATCGGCGTGAATGCCGCGCAACTGGTCGCGCAGCTCGTGCAGCACCATGCGCTGGTTGAACTGGGAAAATCCCTTGTGGATGTTGTAGGTGACGATCCGAATCGGATGTGTCATTTTGAATCAGTGAGGAGTCAGGAGTGAGGAGTGAGGAGTCAGATCAAAAACAACTCCATCGCCCGTTTTGCTCCTCACTCCCAACCCCTCACTCCTCACTGAGTTAAGAAGCATCCAGCATGCGCTGTAACGCCACCCGGGCCAGTTCGGCCTCCTCGGGCGGCACCTTGATGCGGTTCACCACCTGGCCGGCGACCAGATTCTCCAGGCACCAGGCCAGGTGCTGCGGGTCGATGCGCGCCATGGTCGAGCACATGCACACGGTGGAGGCCATGAACTGGACAGTCTTGCCCTCGCCCTTGAACTGCTCCGCCAGGCGGTTGACCAGGTTCAGCTCGGTACCCACCAGCCAGTGCGTGCCGGGCTTGGCTGCGGCGATGGTATTGATGATGTATTCGGTGGAGCCGACGTAATCCGACAGCTGGCACACCTCGAAACTGCATTCCGGGTGGGAAATCACCTGGCCGTCTGGGTGTTCCTGGCGGAAACGCTGGATGTTGGCCGGCGTGAACATCTGGTGCACCGAGCACAGCCCTTTCCACAGGATGATCCTGGCCTTCCTGACCTGCTCGGGCGTGAGCCCGCCCAGCGGCTGATCCCAGTCCCACAGCACCATGTCTTCCAGCGGAATCCCCATCTTGTGGCCGCTCCAGCGCCCCAGATGCTGGTCGGGGAAGAACAGTACCTTGTCGCGCCGGGCAAACGACCATTCCAGGATTTTGGTGGCGTTGCTGGAGGTGCAGACGATGCCGCCGTGCTCGCCGCAAAAGGCTTTCAGGTCGGCCGCCGAGTTGATATAGGTAACCGGGGTGAAGGTCGCATCGGGATCGAGCACCGTCTTCAGCTCGCGCCAGGCGCGTTCGACCCGCGCCAGCGTCGCCATGTCCGCCATCGAGCAGCCCGCCGCCAGATCCGGCAGGATGGAAATCTGCTCGGGGCGCGACAGGATGTCCGCCACCTCGGCCATGAAATGCACGCCGCAGAACACGATGTAGTCCGCTTCCGAATTGGCCGCCAGGCGCGACAGCTTGAGTGAGTCGCCGGTGAAATCGGCGTGCTGGAACACATCTGAACGCTGGTAGTGGTGGCCCAGGATCACGAGGCGCTTGCCCAGGTTGGCTTTGGCCGCCAGGATGCGTTCTTGGCAGGCGTCGTCGGTCAGGCTCTGATATTCGGAAAAGGGAATAGCTGTATCGACCATATACTTTAAACCTAAAAGCTCACCACGAATTCACACGAATGTTCACGAATATTATAAGGCCGGCATTCGTGTTTATTCGTGAACATTCGTGTCATTCGTGGTTAATAAAATTCCAGCCATCTGCGGCAGCTTTTCCAGCGCCGCGGCATTGGTCCAGGAAAACACCTTCTTCTCCGCCTCGCCGCAAGGCAGCCACTGGAAATTCAAATGCTCCCGCGGCTCCAGAGAGACCGGCAAAGGCTGCGGCAGTTCCAGCCCGAACACGTGTTCGGTGTTGCGCGTCACCCCTGGTGCATAGCGGTGGCGCCACTCCTCAAAGATCTCAAACTCGTACTGCAAGTTCCATGCGCGCAGCGGATATTTTTCCGCATCCAGACCGGTTTCCTCGCGCACCTCGCGCACCGCGGTCTGGCGCAGACTCTCGCCCGGATCGCAGCTCCCCGTCACTGACTGCCAGTAGCCGGGATGGTCAGCGCGTTCCAGCAGCAACACCTGCATGTCTGGAGTGTAGATGACCACCAGGACAGAAACAGGGGTTTTATGCGTTTTCACCAACCGCTTTCAGCGCAGAGGTTTAACTTAAAAACCGCAGTTCATTAACCGCAAAGACGCGAAGGCGCAAAGAAAACAAGGCCAAAAAATCCATCTGGCATTCATCTATCTGGTGACTGGGCAGATTCTGACAACACATTGTTTTTTCCTTTGCGTTCTCTGCGCCTTTGCGGTTCAAATGTTTTTTTAGGTTTAATCAGCCTTCTCCACTTCCACCTGGGTCTGCACCTGCTGGCGCAAACGGATGTGCAATTCGCGCAGCTGCTTCTCGTCCACCGCGTTCGGCGCCTGGGTAAGCAGGCAGGAAGCGCGCTGGGTCTTGGGGAAAGCGATCACGTCGCGGATCGATTCCGCGCCCGCCATCAGCGTGACCAGGCGGTCGAGACCGAGCGCCAGGCCGCCGTGGGGCGGTGCGCCGTATTGCAGGGCTTCGAGCAGGAAGCCGAATTTCTCCTGCGCTTCCTCGACACTGATGTTGAGCGCCTGGAATACCTTGGACTGGATTTCCTGGCGGTGGATACGGATCGAGCCGCCGCCCACTTCCCAGCCGTTGAGCACGAAATCGTAGGCCTTGGACAGCGCCCTGCCGGGGTCGCTGGAGAGCAAATCCTCGTGGCCTTCTGCCGGTGCGGTGAAGGGGTGATGCAGCGCTTGCCAGCGGTTGCCTTCCTCGTCGCGCTCGAACATCGGGAAATCCACCACCCACAGCGGCTTCCAGGCCCCTTCGGCAAAGCCGCGCTCGTGGCCGATCTTGGCGCGTAGCGCGCCGAGCGCTTCGTTCACCACTTTCGCCGTGTCGGCGCCGAAGAAAATCAGGTCGCCGTCGGTGGCGCCGGTGCGCTCGATGACCGCCTTGAGCGCAGCGTCCGATAGATTCTTGACGATCGGCGACTGGAGGCCTTCACGGCCCTTGGCGACATCGTTGACCTTGATGTAGGCCAGGCCCCTGGCGCCGTAGATGGAGACGAACTGGGTGTAGGCGTCAATCTCGCCACGGGTGATCTCGCCGCCCCTGGGCACGCGCAAGGCCGCCACGCGACCGGTGGGCGAGTTGGCGGGAGTGCTGAACACCTTGAAGTCGACGTCCTTCATCACGTCGGTGAGGTCGGTCAGCTCCAGCGTCACGCGCAGGTCGGGCTTGTCCGAACCGTAGCGGCGCATCGCCTCGGCGTAGGTCATGCGCGGAAGTTCCGGCAAATCGACATCGAGCACGGTCTTGAACAGACGGCGCACCATGGTCTCGACCAGATCGGTGATCTGCTGCTCAGTCAGGAACGAAGTCTCGATATCCACCTGGGTGAATTCGGGCTGGCGGTCGGCGCGCAGGTCTTCGTCGCGGAAGCACTTGACGATCTGGTAGTAGCGGTCGAAACCGGACACCATCAGCAGCTGCTTGAACAGCTGCGGCGACTGCGGCAGCGCATAGAAATGGCCGGGGTGGACGCGGGACGGCACCAGGTAGTCGCGCGCACCTTCCGGAGTGGAGCGGGTCAGCATCGGCGTTTCCAGCTCGATGAAGCCCTGCTCGTCGAGGGCGTGGCGCAGGGTCTTGGACACCTGGTAGCGCAGCATCATGTTCTTCTGCATCGCCGGGCGGCGCAGGTCGAGGTAACGGTGCGTCAGGCGCACGGTTTCGCTCAGGTTCTCGTCGTCGAGCTGGAAGGGTATCGGGGCCGAGGGATTGAGGATTTCGATTTCCTGCGCCAGTACCTCGATCTCGCCGGTAGAGAGATTCGGGTTGGTCGTCCCCTCCGGGCGGCCGCGCACCAGGCCGGTGATCTTCAGCACGAACTCGTTGCGGATGGTTTCGGCGGTGGCGAAAGTCGCCGCGCGGTCGGGGTCGCACACCACCTGCACCAGGCCCTCGCGGTCGCGCAGGTCGATGAAGATCACCCCGCCATGGTCGCGGCGGCGATGCGCCCAGCCGCACAGGGTAACGGTTTGATCTAAGTGGCTACGGTTAACGTCGCCGCAATAATGGGTTCGCATGCTCAATCCAATTTTGACTTAAGGAAAATAAAACGGGGGAAATGGGGTGTTAGTCGCCCGGATAGACCCGAACGGGCGAATCCTTGTCGGTGGGCGTCACCACCCCCATCGAGATAATGTACTTCAACGCATCATCCACGCTGATTCCGACTTCGATGGTCTCGCTCTTTTTGACGAAAAAATAAAACCCGTTGACCGGGCTGGGCGTGGTCGGGATGAATACGCCGACATATTCGCCATCCAGCCAGGAGCCAACATCCCGGGGCAGATTGGTCTGGAATGCCAGAGACCACGCCTCGGGGTGGGGGTAACGCACCAGCAGCACCTTGCGGAAAGCTTCGCCACTGCCGGAAAACAGCGTATCGCTGACCTGCTTGACGCTGTAATAGATCGATTTCACCACCGGGATGCGCGCCAGCACGCCTTCCCAGAACCGGATCAGACGCTGCCCGACGATGTTCGTGGTCAGCATGCCAGTGAGCAGGATCACGCCTATCGTCAGGATCGTGCCCAGACCCGGCAGGTACATGCCCAGCCAGCTTTCCGGTCGGAGTGCGTACGGCAGCAGCAGCAGACTCTGGTCCATAGTGCCGATCAGCAGCTTCAGCACCCATACGGTAATGCCGAGCGGCACCCAGATCAGCAGCCCGGTGAGGAAATAACGCTTGGTCATTTAACCGGCGCAGCCCCCGCCAGCGCAACAGGCGGGCGCGACGGGCTTGGCTTCTTCCCTGGGCTTGGAACCGCCCTTGAAATCGGTCTGGTACCAGCCGCTACCCTTAAGCTGAAAGCCGGCCGCGGACAACATCTTGGCGAAAGTTTCCTGCTTGCACTCAGGGCAAGCGGTGAGCGGCGCATCGCTCATTTTCTGTATGAATTCCTTCTGGAAACCGCAAGAAGAACAACGATATTCGTAAATTGGCATGGCGCCCTCCAAAAAACAGGATTATATCTCAAATGCTTCTAAAACGACTCTGCTTAAATATGGGGTGTTCCTTATTTTACAAGGGATAACCCTGCGATCCCGTGCGAGTTATGCCGTTTCAGGCGATAATGG
>JAIOJM010000281.1 GCA_019911785.1 Sulfuricella sp.
CAAGCTCTATGCCCGCTGCGCCGCCAAAATCGAGCCGGAATGGGTGGAGAAGGTCGCCGCGCCGCTGCTGCGCCGCCACTACTTCGACCCCCACTGGGAAAAGAGCTCCGCCCAGGTCGCGGCCTTCGAGCGCGTCAGCCTGTACGGCCTGACCCTGGTGCCGCGCCGCCGCGTCCACTACGGCACCATCAGCCCGCAGGAGTCGCGCGAAATCTTCATCAAGGGTGCGCTGGTGGCGGGCGAATTCAACACCCGCGCCCCGTTCTTCGAGCACAACCGCAAGCTCGTCGCCGAAGTCGAGGAACTGGAGCACAAGTCGCGCCGCCAGGACGTGCTGGTGGACGAGGAGCGCATTTACGCCTTCTACGACGCCCGCATCCCGGCGGGCATCCACAACGGCGCGGATTTCGACAAATGGCGCCGCGAGGCGGAAGCCAAGGACAAGCGGTTATTGTTCATGAGCCGCGACGACCTGATGCGCCACGGCGCCGACGCCGTCACCGTCGAGCTGTTCCCGGAAACCTTAAGCGTGGGCGAAACCGCCTGCCGCCTCAGCTACCGCTTCGAGCCGGGCCACCCGCTCGACGGCGTCACCCTCACCGTGCCGCTGCACCTCCTCAACCAGATCGACGCCAAGCGCTTCGACTGGCTGGTGCCGGGCATGATCCGCGAAAAGCTCACGGTACTGGTCAAATCCCTGCCCAAGCGGCTGCGCAGCGCCTGCGTGCCGGTGCCGGATTTCGTCACCGCCGCGCTGGAAGCGATGACGCCCGGCCAGGGCATGCTCACCGAAGCCCTCGCCGCCTTCATCCGCAAAAAGACCAGCCAGGAAGTCCCGCCCGACACCTGGAAGGAAGCCGATCTGCCGCCGCACCTGCGCATGAACTTCAAGGTGGTCGATGAAGCCGGCGCCGAGATGGCCTCCGGCCGCGACCTCGCCGCGCTCAAGGAAAAACTCGGCCAGGCCGCGCGCCTCACCTTCGCCAAAACGCCGGAGCTCGACATCGAGAAGGAAGGGCTCACCAACTGGGATTTCGGCGACCTGCCGGAAAAGATCGCCTTCACCCGCGGCGGCCAGCAGCTTACCGGCTACCCGGCGCTGGAAGACGATGGCGACTCGGTCTCGATCCGCCTGTTCGACACCCCAGTAGCGGCGGAAGCCGCCATGCGCGCCGGGGTTAGACGGCTGCTGCGGCTCGCCCTCAACCCGCAGATGAAGCAGCTGGAAAAAAGCCTGCCCGGCTACACCCAGACCGCCATATTGCTGCGCGCCGTCGCCTCCCCCGACGATCTCAAAGAGGGTTTGCTCACCGCCATCACCGACCGCGCCTTCATCGGCGACGACGAACTGCCCCGCACCGCCAAGGCCTTCGCCACCCAGAAAGACCGCGCCCGCACCCGCCTCGCCGCCGTATCGGACGCCGCCTGCCGCATCCTTGCCACCATCGCCGCCGACTACCAGGCGATACAGGCCAGGCTCGCAGCCAAACCGCCCGGCAACGTCGCCGCCGACATCCGCGAGCAGCTCGCCAACCTGGTCTACAAGGGCTTTCTCACCGCCACTCCGTGGGAGCAGTTGCAGCACCTGCCGCGCTATCTCAAGGCCACCGTGCGCCGGCTGGAAAAGCTCTCCGGCGCGGTCGAGCGCGACGCCAAATGGACGGCGGCCATCCGCGAACTGTGGCAGGACTACCAGAAGCGGCTGGAGAAGCACCGCAAGGAGGGGATCAGCGACCCGGAGCTGGACAAATTCCGCTGGATGATCGAGGAATTGCGGGTGTCGATGTTTGCGCAGGAGCTGAAGACGCCTTATCCGGTATCGGTCAAAAGGCTGCAGAAGGCTTGGGAAGGGGTGAAGACGTAACCCCTCCTTGGGTCCTGTTTATCCCGCGCTTACTTCTTCTGAAGGCGGCGGATGCAGCCGATCAGCGGCATACCCTAAATAAAAGCACTAGGGTGGCTCATGCGTCCATATCGACAAAATAATTTGCGGCTGCGGCATCAAGGGTTTCAGGCGTCAACTCCGGGAGCGTTTTCATGAACCTGGCCCGGTCTATGATATGTTCCACCAGGTCGCGGGGATGGCTGCCAACCAGCGGCCGTTTTGCTTGCCAATAATAGGTCTCCACCAGGTAGTTTGCGGCAGAATCGGTGTAGGCTATTCCCTGTTGGTCACAAACGCGCCTGAGAATTTCATAGAATTGCGCTTCGGTCTGGTAGTTGATGCGTATCTTGTGCCGGATGCGGCGCAAGAATGCCTCGTCCACCAGTTCGCTGGGCTTGAGGTTGGTGCAGAAAACCGTGACCTGGTCAAAGGGAATCTCGAATTTTTTGCCGGTGTGCAATGAAAGAAAGTCGGTGCCCCGCTCCAGCGGGACAATCCAGCGGTTCAGCAATTGGCGTGGTGGCACCATTTGTCGACCGAAGTCGTCCAGGATAAAAAAGCCATTCGCGGCTTTCATGTGGATGGGCGCTTCATAAAATTTGGTTACCGGATCAAAGTCCAGGTCCAGCGATTCCAGTGTCAGCTCGCCGCCCACCATGGCAACCGGACGGCGGCACAGGCGCCAGCGGGGATCGTACTTGACCCTTGATTCCAGATCCAGATGAGAGCTTTCTTCGCCACTTTCATCAGCGGGAATGTGTATCGCCGGGTCGAACAGCCGGATGACCTGGCCGCCGACCTCGACCGCATAGGGTACGAAAACCTCGGTGGTGAGCGCCCGCGCCAGGCTCTCCGAGATGCTGGATTTTCCCGTGCCGGGCGGGCCATAAATAAAAATTGAGCGGCCGGAGTTAAAGGCAGGGCCGAGTTGGTGGAGCAGATCGTCATCCACCACCAGATGGCTGAGCGCATGGCGCACCCAGTTCTCATCAATCTCGATCTGGCGCACGGTCTGATGTGCGGTCATGATATTGTAGAGTTGGAGCGGAACGGGTGCCGGCCCGGCATACTGGGACTGATTCAATGCCTCATCGGCACGCTGCCGCCCCTGTCCTGTCAATTCGAAGACATGCGTGGCACGGTTGTACCCCGCGGCACTCCGGATGGCAACAAGGCCATCGCTCCGCGCTGATTCCGTCAGTTCGTCCACAACGCTCATGGGCAGGCACATGTTTTTGCTCACGGGGCCAAGGGAAAATGTGCCGCCATCGAAATAGGCGATCTTCAGCAACAGATCTGTCAGGAACGTTTCGCCCAAACCGGTCTGATCGACCTTGAGCGGAACAGGCGGGACCGAATTAAAGAACTGCTTCAGTTCAGCGGGAGAAATATACTCCAGCGCCACCAGCGAATCGCCCAGGCGCCCCCCGTGCTGTTTCTGGTGGGTTAGCGCCTTATTGAGCTGCGCCATGGAGATGATGCCTTCGCGAACCAGCAATTCACCAATGGTAGAAGCCATGATTTCCCCTCTTTTATTAACCAAATTATTATCTATCATTAAAGTATAGATCAGCTCGTTACTTTTGTTTAAATCTGGATTTTGGTGACATTGCGATGAGATATTCAGCGAGCCGGATTGCCGTTCTGGGAGCCTGTTTTTTTCTGC
Source organism: Sulfuricella sp. (assembly GCA_019911785.1). The sequence goes on from JAIOJM010000281.1 coordinate 3,552, forward strand.
TTTCCGGTTGCGATCCTATTTCTCTGACCATGCTTGGAGTGGGGTCGGGCGCGGGGGTTGCCCATACCCTGAGCGGCATTGCCTACAAGACCTTCACCGAACCTATGCCCAAGGTAAAAAAGGCCGCGCTGGTCGCGCTGAATCGCATGGCGATCAAGGTCAGCGCGGTCGAAAAGATGGAGGGCGGCGAAGTCATCAAAGCCCGTGCGGCGGACCGGGATATCGAAATCGAACTGGAGGCCATCAGTGCCAATGCGACACGCATGCGCGCGACAGCGAGAAAGAACTCGGCTCTGATGGATTCCGCCACGGCAGTCGAGATCATTATCCAGACGGAAAAAGTGCTAGGAGGTTGACATGAAAGCGAAACTGATTGGAGTAGTTGCGGCGGTCATACTGGGCGCGGCCGCCGGCGCCGTTTCCGCGGCGGATAGCCTGACCACCCAGTCCGCCCAGATGGACCGCTACGCATCGTCCAGTGGCCAGACCGCCGTTATCGGCAGGACGGCTGCCGATTTCGGCAGCTTCTACGGCCCGGACAACGCCCAGGCCCTTGCCGGCGGGCTGCGCAGCGGCAGCGAGATCAGCCTGACAACACGGGCTCCGGACGGCTCCGTCTCCACCGCGGCCTTCACCCCGCCCACGGGCAGCATGGGGAACGGCAACGTCTACATTTCCATGGCACTGGCCCAGCAGCGGCTCACCGCCGAGGGGATCACCCAGCCCACCGCGCAACAGATCCAGGCGGCGATGACGGGCGGGCCATTGGTCTCCGGCGGGCAGCCGGTGCAAGGCGTGCTGCAAATGCGGGCAGACGGCATGGGCTGGGGGCAGATCGCGCAAGCCATGGGCACCAAGCTCGGGCCGGTGATCAGCGGCATGAAATCCGCCAACGCCGCGCTGTCCACTACCACGGCCCAGACCGGAACCGTAAGCGCGACGGCGGCGAGCAAGGCGGACACGGCCAAACCGAAGGCATCCACCGGGACCGGCAGGAGCGGGGTTGTCACCGCAGGCGGCTCGGGCGGGGCCAATGTCGTGGGATCAAAAGCATCCGGCGGAAAGAGCGGCATCGTGACTGGGGCGGGCGCAGCCGATGGCGTGTCCTCTGCCGGCGGAGCCGACAAGGGCCAGTCGCATGGCGCCGGGATTGTTACCGGCGGAGGTGGCGGCGGCCAGGGTAACGCCTATGGCAAGGGCGGCAAATGAGATTTTGTGCAAACACCTGCCAGGAAACGGGGGGTGTTGTGTTGCTGATTTTAAGTCCGACAGGCTGCTAGGGGAGTCACGCCGCCAGCAGCACCCGCACCTTGTCCAGCGAGTTGCCCAGCGCCGTTCCGCCAGCGCAACTTTTCGTCCATCCGCACTCAAATTTAAGGGGCCATGATTATTTTATTTTCGCGCCTTGCCGCAATTATACCTGTTCAAGTATAATGCGAGCATGGCTGACAAAAGAGAAGCTACTCGAATGGATCGGGAGCAGTCACAAAGACCTGATGGCTTTGCCGACTGACGTGCGTCGGTTCTTCGGTTACGCATTGTCCCTTGCTCAAGCTGGCGACCAGCACGACGCAGCGAAGGCGCTCAAGGGCTTCGGGGGTGCGGGCGTGCTTGAGGTCGTCGAGGATGATGTGGGCGGCACCTATCGTGCCGTCTACACCGTGAAGTACGAGGAAGCCGTGTTCGTCCTGCACTGCTTCCAGAAAAAGAGCAAGCGTGGAATTGCTACGCCGAAAGAGGATATGGACATCATTCGTGCCAGGCTGAAGGTGGCCGAGGCGCTTGCAAAGGAGTTACGAAATGGAAAAACGGTTTATTGACGGTATCGAAGTGCAGCGCGGCTCTGGCAACGTGTATGCCGATCTTGGCTTGCCCGACGCGGAAAAGCTCAAAATCAAGACGGGTCTGGTCATCGAGATCAGAAAGGCCATGCGCCGCCTTGGGCTGACTCAACAAGAGGCAGCAAAGCGCATGGGGATCACCCAGCCGAAGGTGTCAGACATGATGCGCGGCGACTTCTCCAATCTGTCCGAGCGCAAGCTAATGGATTGTCTGAACCGACTTGGCTACGACATCGAAATCAAGGTGAGGCCAGCCTCCGAACCAGTCGGGCATTTGATGTTGGCGATCAATTAAACCCCAGATTGTCCATTGGAATGCACGTGCATGCAGGAGCGTCGCGAACCCTCTCTTCAACTCTCTCCCACAGGGAGAGAGGGCGATCGTCCCTTCCCCTTCACGCGGAATCCAATCATTGGCCCGACCATTTTATTGAGTTTTATCCAGGGTTATCGTGACATTCCGGCTTCCGCCGGCGGCGCTTTTTCGGATGCCGCTGGAATATAGCTCTTGACGAAATACAATGGCCGTCTCTTGCTTTCATCAAACATACGGCCAAGATACTCCCCGATCACACCCAGGGTAATCAACTGCACCCCGCCCAGGAACAGAAGAGTCACCATCAGCGAAGGGTAGCCCGCCACTGGGTTGCCGTGTACCAGCTTGTCATAAACCATGTAGAGCGCATAAACAAACGCAAATAGCGCAACCATAAAACCCAGGTAGGAAGCCAACCGGAGTGGTGCGGTGGTGTGCGAGGTGATGCCCTCCAGGGCGAAATTCCACAAGCGCCAGTAATTCCATTTCGATTTTCCGGCGCATCGCGAGTCGCGCTGGTAGAAAACCTCCTTGCGCTCGAAGCCCACCCAGTTGAACAACCCCTTCATGAAGCGGTGCTGCTCCCTCAGCTGCTTCAAGGAATCCACCGCGCGCCGGCTCAACAGGCGAAAATCGCCGGTGTCGGGCGGGATGTCGACATTGCTCAAGGCATGAAGCAGCCGATAGAACAGATGCGCCGTCGCCCGCTTGATGAAGCTCTCGCCATCCCGCGACGATCTCCTGGCATAGACATCGTCGTAGCCCTCCCGCCAATGCTTGACGAGCTCGGGGATCAACTCGGGCGGGTCCTGCAGGTCGGCATCGATGACCACCACGGCATCGCCAGAAGCATAATCGAGCCCCGCCGTCATGGCGATTTCCTTGCCGAAATTCCGGCTCAGGTCAACGATGGCCACCCTGGGATCATCTTTTCGCAATGCATAAAGGATGCCGGCTGTGGAGTCCTTGCTGCCGTCATTGACGTAGATGATTTCGCTGTCGAGATCCAGCCCGCTCAGGGTTTGCGACAAGCGCCGGTGGAACTCCGGCAGCACTTCTGCCTCGTTGTAGGCGGGGACGATCACCGAAAGGAGCGTGGTCGTGGGCACATCAAGCGAAGAAGGTGGGGTGTCAGGTGTTTCTTGTATCATCGGCGAATGTCCAGAAACGGTTTCCGAGAAAGTTCCAAAATAAGACGACGCCGGTTGCGGCGATCTGCGCCAGGAGATAATGTATGCTCGCAATCGTCACCAGTACGTACATAATCGCCGCATTTAGCACCAAGCCCAGCCCCCCTACGGCAACGAATTTCGAAAGGGTTTCCGAATGTTTACGTTTGCTATGGAAAACCCAGTGATGGCTGAGCAGGTAATTGACCATGGCCCCCGCCAGCGACCCCAGGATCGAGGCGGTAACAGGGTGTGCTAAAAAAATACTGACAAGACCCAGTAGAACAAGATAATGGGCGATTGTACCGAGTGCGCCGGCAGAGGCGAAGCTGGCAAATTGGAAGATCATCGGTGTTTTTTTAGATGCGGCCAATTTACTGACGAAAATTGTTTTCATGTTGCCAAATCCATGTCGTGGGCTCACTTCAGGCCTTTTTCACAGGGGCGCTCTTTTTAGGCACAAGCATCGGTTCTTCAGTTAAATTTTTTGATTATGCATCAAATTTAAACATGACTATAGTTCGAAGAACTTTGTTTCGAAGGGTGGGGCGATTATGAAGCCGAAAAACGTGAAATATTTTCTGGCCTACATGGTGTTGTTAGTTTTTGCATCGTCGCCAATCTGGCTTACCTCAAGACCTCAGCTGGGAGACTATACGAACCATCTTGCACGCGTGCATATCCTGTTGAATGTATCGAATTCTTCTACTCTGCAGCAATTTTATGTGCCTCAGTGGGCCCTAATACCCAACTTGGCGATGGATCTGGTGGTGACGGGGTTGGCGACCATAATGAGTTTGGAAACCGCGGGTAAAACTTTTATTACCCTGACGCTTCTGTTGCTGTCTAGTGGCACCATCGCGCTACATGCTGCCTTGCACAAGCGTTTGTCGGCATGGCCTCTAGTCGTGTTCCTCATCCTTTACAATTTGGTGTTTCTCTTGGGTTCCTTAAGCTTTCTTTTCGGGCTTGGCATGGCCCTGTGGATGCTGGCTGCATGGATTTTCTTGCATCGCCATCCCCCTTGGCTCCGAACTTTAATATTTTGCTTGCTCACGGTTGCCTTGTATTTCGCCCATTTGTCTGCTTTTGGGGTGTACCTGTTGGCTCTGCTGGGTTATGAATTTGCCTACTATAGAGAGCAACGCGCAGGAAGTTCCCCTGTTTCAGGGTCCGCGTGGGTGCCTACTTTGGCGCAACTCGTCATACCATCCTTATTGTTCCTTTTAAGCCCGACGGTGGGAGGGTACACACAGTTTGAATATAATCTTATCAATAAGGTTATCACACCTTTTTATTTGGTAAGAAATTACAACTTGTTACTTGATGGAATAACTTTTATTTTCTTTTCTGAGATTATCGTTTTAGGCCTAATAACCAAGAGGCTGACCATTAACAACACAATGTATTGCGCGCTCGGGGTGATCACTATCTCCTACTTGCTTATGCCAAGCATGTTCTTTTCCGGCGGTCTTGCTGATACAAGGCTTTTCGTTGGGCTCGCACTTCTCTTCGTCGCCAGCACTGATATGAGGTTACGCACCGCCGCTGAAGCAAGAGTGCTAATGCTTTCTCTCCTCGGCATCTTTGTCCTGCGGATGGCTTTCATCAATGATCACTGGCAAGCGGCCAATCACCTTCAGGACGAATACATTCACGCCTTTGACAAGTTACCTCAAGGTGCAAAACTCTTAATGCTCAGCGGTGACCATGGAAATTGGTACGATAACGTAACAATGTTGAATTTTCCTTGCTGGGCCATAATAAAAAAGTCTGCCTTTGTTCCAACCTTATATGCGTTTCCTACGCAACAACCCGTTAGCTTTACACCACCCTATCGGGAGCTTGCTAATCAAACTGCAGACTGGCGTTTCCAGAACATGAAGGGCCCGCCACCACATTTCTTTAACAATTTCGATTACGTCCTAATAGAGCGTACGCAGCCTGCTTTCACCTTGCTTTCTCAGCCAAGTCTGCACCTTGTCTACAGTGGCGACAATTTCAGTTTATTCCAGGTTATGCTCCATCGGGGTGTGCCATAGGCATCCCTGAACCCCCCTCCCCTCCTATGACAAAGTCAGCGCGACTAAGCAGGGACCCCCCCGCGTCATAATAGATGTCGCCTCGATAGGTTTTTTATCCACGGGGGCGCAGAGGAAAAAAATGGCAAGATACAGTGAAGCATTCAAGAACAAAGCGGTAGCAAGATTATTGCCGCCAGAGGAATCTACCCCTGA
>JAIOJM010000282.1 GCA_019911785.1 Sulfuricella sp.
CAGAATCACCGGCTCTCCCGAAAACCGTAGCAGGCGTCGCACCATCATGACCGGCGCCCCGCGCTTCAGCCCGAGCCGTTCAGCGGCAGTGCTGTCGGCCTTACCGCGCTCGCAATGCAGCACCTCGCTGACCGGGAATTCTTTCTTGCCGCTCAGCTCGACGATGCGCAGAAAACGGTACTGGGTATGCTCCTCGGTATGGGTGGCGACGAATGTCCCCTTCCCTTGGCGCCGCACCAGAATGTTTTCCGCTGCGAGCTCGTCGATCGCCTTGCGCACCGTTCCCTGGCTGACCTTGAACCGGCTCGCCAGTTCCAGCTCGCTGGGAATCACCTCGCTCGGCCGCCATTCTCCTGCCACAAGGCTTTGCGTGATCAGAATCTTGATCTGTTCATAGAGCGGTCTGAATGTAGGAGTTGAATGCGATTTGGTCATGGTTTTCCCTTGTTTTCTAACCCTAGCATGATCAATAAGAATTATCCACTATCTTATATAAGACATATTACATAAGCTAAATATTGACATATACTTTATTCGATCACATTATACTCATTCTTCGAATTTATGCTTTGCAAAACAACAGCGCTCCCACTAAAGAGGTAAGTCATGACCGAGATTTCATCTGCCGGCGCGCGCTTTCGCGCCGCAGTCGCTGCCGAAAAACCCCTGCAGGTCATCGGGGCGATCAATGCCTACCATGCCAGACTGGCAGAACACACGGGCTACAAGGCGCTCTACATCTCTGGCGGCGGCGTGGCGGCGGGATCGCTCGGCTTGCCCGACCTCGGCATCTCCACCCTCGACGACGTGCTCACCGACGTGCGCCGCATTACCGACGCAACCCACCTGCCGATCCTGGTGGATATCGACACCGGCTTCGGCGGCGCCTTCAACATCTCCCGCACCGTCAAATCGATGATCAAGTTCGGCGCGGGCGCCGTGCATATCGAGGACCAAGTGCTGGCCAAGCGTTGCGGCCACCGTCCCGGCAAGGCGATAGTCTCCCAGGCGGAGATGGTGGATCGCATCAAGGCCGCAGTGGACGCCAGAACCGATCCCGCTTTTGTCATCATGGCCCGTACCGATGCTCTGGCGGTGGAAGGCTTGCAGTCCGCCATCGACCGCGCCTGTGCCTGCGTCGAGGCGGGCGCGGACATGGTTTTCCCGGAAGCGGTCACCGAGCTTCCCATGTACAAAAAGTTCTCCGCAGCGGTAAAAGTGCCCGTGCTTGCCAATATCACCGAGTTCGGCTCGACACCACTCTATACTGTTGAAGAGCTGGCGGGGGCGGACGTCTCCCTGGTGCTCTATCCGCTGTCCGCCTTCCGCGCCATGAACAAGGCCGCGCTGAACGTCTACGAATCCATCCGCCGTGAAGGAACGCAGAAGAACGTAATTGACCAGATGCAGACGCGCATGGAACTGTACGAACACCTTGGCTACCATGAATACGAGCATAAACTGGATGAGCTGTTTGTGCAGGAGAAGAAATGATTTTCACCGCAAGGGCCGCGAGGGTACGCAAAGGAAAAACTCATCCTGGTTTTCCCTTGCGATCCTTTGCGTCCTTAGCGGTAAAGGGTTTTTTAGGGGTCAAAAGTGAGCGAAACTGAAACCACGCCGAAAAAGAAAAAATCGGTCGCCCTTTCCGGCGTAGTGGCCGGCACCACGGCAGTATGCACCGTCGGCCACAGCGGCAACGACCTGCACTATCGCGGCTACGACATTCTGGAGCTGGCGGAAAAATCCACTTTCGAGGAAGTCGCTTACCTTCTGGTTCACGGCGCACTGCCCACCCAGTCCGAACTGGAGGGTTACAAGCACAAGCTGAAATCGCTGCGCGGACTGCCGGGAGCGTTGAAAACTGTGCTCGAACAGATTCCCTCCTCTGCACATCCTATGGACGTAATGCGCACCGGCTGCTCGATGCTGGGCATCCTGCTGCCCGAAAACACCGACCGCAATCTCCAGGGTGCACAAGACATCGCTGACAGACTGGTCGCCTCGTTCGGCTCGATGCTGCTGTACTGGTACCACTATTCGCGCAACGGGAAACGCATCGAAGTGGAAACCGACGACGACACCGTGGCCGGTCATTTCCTTCATCTCCTGCACGGCAAGGCGCCTTCCGAACTCCAGAGTAGGGCGCTGGATATATCGCTGATCCTGTATGCCGAGCACGAGTTCAACGCCTCCACCTTCACCGCCCGGGTCATTGCCGGCACGCTGTCCGATATCCACTCCTGCATCACCGGCGCAATCGGCGCGCTCAGAGGCCCGAAGCACGGCGGCGCCAACGAAGCCGCGATGGAGATCATCCAGCGCTATCGCAGTCCGGACGAGGCGGAAGCCGACATCCGCAGCCGCATCGCGCGCAAGGAAATCATCATCGGCTTCGGCCATCCGGTCTACACCATCGGCGATCCGCGCAACATCGCGATCAAGACCGTGTCGCGCCTGCTGTGCGAGGATGGCAACAACATGAACCTGTTCGAGATCTCCGACCGCATCGAATCGGTGATGTGGGAAACCAAGAAAATGTTCCCCAACCTCGACTGGTATTCGGCCTCCAGCTACCACATGATGGGCGTCCCGACCGAGATGTTCACCCCCCTGTTCGTGATCGCCCGCACCACCGGCTGGGCGGCGCATATCATCGAGCAGCGCATCGACAACAAGATCATCCGGCCGAATGCCGAGTACGTCGGCCCGGAGAATCGCCCTTACTTGCCCATTGAAAAAAGAGGCCAAACCCCTTAACCGCAAAGGACGCAAAGGTTCGCGAAGGATTGCAGGATAGTTTTTCCTTTGCGGAACTTTGCGTCCTTTGCGGTAAAAATTGTTTTTCTAGCTCATAAGGAAACCGCATGTCCTCCCACACCCCCAACGTCCGCCCCGAACCCGACCAGGTTCTGGTGGATATTGCCGACTACGTCTGCGATTACGAAATCAAATCCGCGGAGGCTTACGACACCGCCCGCTACTGTTTGATGGACACCCTGGGCTGCGGCCTGGAGGCGCTCTCCTACCCGGCCTGCACCAAGCTGCTCGGGCCGATCGTGCCCGACACGGTGGTGCTCAACGGCGCCAGGGTGCCCGGGACGCAATTCCAGCTGGACCCCGTCAAAGCAGCGTTCGATATCGGCGCCATGGTGCGCTGGCTGGATTTCAACGACACCTGGCTTGCCGCCGAATGGGGCCACCCTTCCGACAACCTGGGCGGCATCCTCGCCGCCGCCGACTGGCTGTCTCGCACCCGCGTGGCGCACGGAAAACCCGCGCTGACCATGAAGAATGTGCTGACCGCCATGATCAAGGCGCACGAAATCCAGGGCGTACTGGCGCTGGAAAACAGCTTCAACCGGGTCGGGCTCGACCATGTGATCCTGGTGAAAATCGCCTCCACCGCCGTTGTCACCAAGCTTCTGGGCGGCTCGCGAGATGAGATCATCGACGCCGTTTCCAACGCCTGGATCGATGGCCAGGCCCTGCGCACCTATCGCCACTCGCCCAACACCGGCCCGCGCAAATCCTGGGCGGCGGGAGATGCCACCAGCCGCGCAGTGCGTTTGGCGCTGATGACGCTCAAAGGTGAAATGGGCTACCCCTCCGCCCTCACCGCCAAGACCTGGGGTTTCTACGACGTGTTGTTCAAGGGCAACGCCTTCAAGTTCCAGCGCCCCTACGGCTCTTACGTGATGGAGCAGATTCTGTTCAAGATTTCCTTCCCCGCCGAGTTCCATTCCCAGACCGCGGTGGAAGCCGCCTTCCAGCTGCATGCCCAGGTGGGCGACCGGCTGGACACGCTGGAGAGGATCGCACAGATCGACAGGATCGTCATCACCACCCACGAATCGGCGCTCCGCATCATCGACAAGAAGGGCCCGCTGCACAACCCGGCCGACCGCGACCACTGCATCCAGTACATGGCCGCAGTCGGCCTCCTGAAAGGCAATCTCACCGCCGCCGACTACGAGGACGCGGCTGCCGCCGACCCGCGCATCGATGTCCTGCGCGACAAGATGGAATGCGTCGAGAACCATCAATACACCAGGGATTATCTCGACCCCGAAAAGCGCTCCATCGCCAACGCCCTGCAAATCTTCTTCAAGGACGGCACATGGTCAGAAAACATCGCGGTCGAATACCCGATCGGCCACCGCCGCCGCCGCGCGGAAGGCATCCCCGAGCTGGTCAAGAAATTCCGGGTGAACCTGGCGCGGAGATTCCCCGCCAAGCAGTCGAACGCAATCCTTGGGTTGTGCCTGGATGCAAAACGCCTCGAAGCAACGACGGTGAACGAATTTATGGACCTGCTGGCAATCTAGCCGCTCAGGCGCTTCCAGAACGTTTGACTATAATTACCATAAGCAAGTCGGAACAGCAGGAGGCGTCATGAAAGCATTGATCATCAGCGCAGACCATTTCGAGGATACCGAACTTCTGGTGCCCTACTACCGCCTGAAGGAAGAAGGCTTTGAGATGGATGTCGCCTCCATTTCCAGGGGAAATATCAACGGCAAGCACGGCTACGAAGTCCGCGTGGACAAGGCGCTGCGCGACGTTCATGCCAAAGACTATGACATTCTCGTGCTTCCGGGCGGCAAGGCGCCCGCAGCGTTGCGCAAGGAACCGGCCGCACTGGAAATCGTGAAGGAATTCTTTCTCGGCAACAAGCCGGTCGCGGCCATCTGCCACGGTCCGCAACTATTGGTCACGGCAGGCGTCCTCAAGGGGCGACGCGCCACCTGCTACCACTCTGTCGCCGAGGAACTGAAAGAAGCCGGCGCCCTGTACGAAGACAGCGAAGTGGTGGTGGACGGCAACCTGGTCACGTCCCGCCAGCCCTCAGACCTGCCCGCCTTCATGCGGGAAACCATCCGGATGGCGTCAAAAATCGTGCATTGATCCTATACCCGCGCATTCATCTCGACACGACAACCAAGGAGAACAAAATGAAAACTCGATTCGCCGGTTTCCAACCCATCCGGCCTGACCGTCAGATTTGGGGGCAGGAGTATCGGCATGACGCCTACAAAGCCAAGCACAAACTGCCCGAACCCACGGCTTGCCCGGTCTGCGGCGCCGTATATCACGAAGGACGCTGGCAATGGATGGCCAGACCAGCCCAGGCCCATGAGGAAATGTGTCCGGCCTGCCACCGCATCCATGACGAGTTTCCGGCTGGATTCGTCACCCTGAGCGGAGCGTTCCTCAAGGAACATCGGGAGGAATTGCTGAATCTGGTGAAAAACGAGGAAGCGAGGGCCAAGGCGGAGCATCCCATGGAGCGGATCGTCAAGATCGAAGACCAGGATGACGGCGCCCTGGTTACCACCACCGGAATCCATCTCGCCCGCGGCATCGGCGAAGCATTGCACCATGCCTACAAAGGCGAACTGGAATTCCATTACAACGAACAGGAAAACCTGCTACGCGTAGTATGGGAGCGTTAAACTTGAAAAACTCAATTGAACCGCAGAGACACAGAGGAAACGGGGTAAGCGGGGATGGGCGACTTGTCGCCCAACTCGCAAAAACAAAGCGTTATGCCGACACGGAAAATCACCCGCTGGTGAAAGCCGGTCGATCTCTAATGCATTGATATAGAGCCAGAACGCCTCTGTGGGAGCGGCGCCAGCCCTCCCCTCAATCCCCTCCCGCAAGCGGGAGGGGAGACGATCGCCCCTTCCCCCGCTTGCGGGGGAAGGTTGGGATGGAGGTTGGCTGCGATTTGCGGCCGCACTCGCGCCGGGGGCGGCGCTCCTACGTGCACGAGCATTCCAATGAATAATCTCGGTTAACGATAGTTAGTGAATAAAATCAGAAAATCGATCAATCCGCGAAAGGATTTGATAAATTTTCAGGAGGTATTTCTTTAGACCTGGCCGGAGGAACAACAGGTTTTTCAGCTGAAGCCGAATTTTCAGAGACAATGGGTTTAGGCTCTTCACTGTGGCGGTGAAAGAACAGGCCGGCAAGGAAGGCAAAGTAAATTGCATTGGCAGGGATGTGCAAATTAAAATCAACCAACCCGTGGAGAGCCATTAACAACAACCCGACACCCGCACCAGCCTGAGCAAATCTGAAAGTGGACCAGTGCCCCTTTACCCATACGTAAAACCATTGCCGAACGTAGAACACGGTAAAAAGAACAAGTAGAACAGCGACAATAAAGCCGCCTTCCATCAGCCATTCCAGATAATCGTTATGAACATGATTAATAAAACCGGGAAGGTCGCCAGTCTGGAAACGCATAAAAATAGAAGGGAATGTACCTGGACCACTACCCAGTGGAAAAAACGAACCCATTGCCGGTAAAACTGCATCATAAATTGGCCAGCGTAAATCATCAGCAGGATTCACAGCAGTAAATCGGTTTAAAACTGGCAAGAGGCCAATTTCAGCAGCCAATGCCAAACCAATAGCGACTACGGTGCCAACCAGTCCAAAAGAATTCGCTCCACCCAGACGCATGGAATAAAGAACCGCACTCAGGAAAATCCCCAGCATTGCAAGTGCAATCCCTGTCCTTGATTGGGAAAAAATCAATCCGAGCATAATCACCAGAGTTATCGCCGCGTAAACAATAACCTTGCCTCCTCGCCCACTGAAAAAAGCCATAATCCTGCGCATCCAGCCCGATCTCCTATGCGGGCTTGTTTTTTGCAATGGGCCGACTGTTGCAGCCAGCATGGCCAATGCAATGGGCAATGCCATCTCCAGTAATCCTGCAAAATGGTCACGATTGGGGTAGGTCCCATTGGCACCGTTACCGCTCATACCGAAACGGAAAAAACTATCCGCCCCATCGCCATACTGGATCAAACCCAAAATAGCCTGAAACACCACCATCCCCAGGAAAACCGTAACCAGCATGCGCAGCTTGCTAGTAGCTTGCCCCACCACGGCAAGAAAAATAATTACCGGCGGAAACAGGGCAAGCCATGAATATTCAGTATTAAAAGTGATCAGGGATAGAGGCCGAAGGACATCTGTTTCCTTGAAATTGAAACCTTCAAACAACTGAGCATAGAAGCCACGCCCTTGCAGAGCGGCCCACCAGTCTCCAGGCAGGGGAATCAGATAAAAAGCGGGATAAAGCAATAACAGCAATAGCGAGGCGAGAAATGCCGCTGACAGATGTGTTTTAAAAGTCGGACGTGCAAAGAGCATTGCAGCCAGAACCAGCATAGCCAGTTCAAGAAACATTAGAATCAGCGGTCGATTGCCTCCCCTGAACAGAGGGGCAACGACCAGCAGCAGAGCTGACAAAATAAAAATGCCCGTGGCATTTCCAGGCCCACGGGCACTATATGATTCACGCATATATGCAGATGGTTACATCGAGCTTACAGGGTTATCTTCTGTAATGGAGACAATTACCCCACCAGTGGTGATGATTCCAGCTCCAAGAACCACGGCGTTACCTAGAGTCAAACCTCCGGCACCTCCGGCACCAGCACCACCGGGAACCGGATCACCTAGCGCAGCATAATAAGGGCCTACCGATTGAATCTTGGCAGTCTTTAAACTACATTCCGCCACAGAGTTGAACACCAGCTTGTTGTTTGGCTTGAGTTGTTGCACGCAGCCGTCTTTATAGGTAATCGATGCACTAGCGCCGGCCATGGTCATAATGCGGTCACCCACATTCAACTGCTGACCCGGACGAGCTACCACATAATATTTACCCTGATTGACCAGCACCATCCCTTCCGACTGAGCAATGGTCGCAATTGGGCCAGACACGGGAGTCACTCCAGCATAAACGGCACCCGCCCCAAACATCAGAGACAGCATTAAACCACTTTTAAGCCCCAATCCTTTTTTCATCTTATTCTCCTATTGCCTAGCAAGCGCCGCACAAAAATTATACACCCACCATACAACAATCGACTTCTATGATGATGGTATTCCATTTATTCTAGACTAGTCAACTCTTTTTTCAATCTCTTTTTTCAATCTCCATATCATCAAACCAGATCGAGCCTTCAGCAATAAAATCCAGAGTCGATCGCCCCCCCAACTCCAACCTGAGCACTTGAACCGGACATCCTTCTTCAGGCACTTCAAAGTTCGAGCTGAAATGCTTCCATTGATCGGTGCCGACAAAATATTCAGACTTCCCAAGAGGCTCTGCTGGCGAAGGGTTGCATCTCACAACCCATTGCAGCCCTTTTTCACTCTGCAGGCTATCCAGACGCACGCGCCCCCGCAAAAAATACTTGCCCGGATCAAGCATCAAATATTGATAGAGGTGCTCAAACCTCAGTCGCTGACCATCCAGCGCCACGTGCAGGGCCTTACTGCCCGTCGTGCCATAAGTTGGCGCATCTTCCACCATAGCCCCGTGAACTTTGGGTGCAATCCAGTCAAACCCTTCATTCGAGATTCCTTGCTCAAAGTTGCCATTGAACAAATTCCCCAAGCTGCCCACCTTTTCTCTTGAGAGGCTGTTTAACCAGATGAAATAGGCCTCGAGCCAGCGTCCATCTTTTTGCAAGCGCGCCAGCAAAGGTTTGCGCTCATCGGACATCGACTTTCCGCCCGCTTTCTCTCGCATCTGATAGAGATCCCTCACGGTATCCAGACTGAGCGCATTTGCTGCTACATACTGATAAAAGCCTTTCCACCACCCCGGTTCTTCGGCAATAACGGGGGCAAACAAGGGGCGCAGCCGCGGATCTTCGGCGATGCGAAGAAAAAGCGGAAATATTTTTGATTGAAGCTCGCCGCGTACCCGCATTGCGCGATCCCAGTTTTTGATCGCGATATCTGCCCGGTTATGCCGCAACCAGAACGCACCCGCATCCAACTGAACACCGCTCTGCATCGGTGACAACTCTGTCGCTCTGGTCACTGCAAGCATCGCCCGGGCTGCATCCCCACGTTTTTCGTAAAGCAGGGCTAGCACCATCCAGTTGCGCCCATCACCCGGATTTTCCTGTATGGCCTGCCGCAATAGAGACTCGGCCCGATGCGGGTCGGTTGACAGCATGTCAGATGCCGCTTTCAGCAGGCCAGCGGGGTGAGAAGCATGCCACTCCAGCGCCTTGGCGCCAGATTCCTTGCCACCTTCGGTGGCATAATACTCGGACATCCCCAGCACCACGATACGCCATGCCAGAAAACCGGCAACCAGAATGAACAGACCCCATTTGAAGATACGCGCCAACTAGTTGCTCCTCATGCTATACACCCAGACTCACTTTGCGGCATCAAGGTCGTGAAAAAACCCCTTGATCGATAACTTGTTTTCCAGTTTGACCAATTCAAAGCGAACCGTACCTGAGTAGGCCTTAAATTCCTGTTCATTTTGGGCTCGTATACGCAGGGCAAACCTCCCCTCTCCCCTTGCCGACTCTCCCTCACGGGTCCACCGGATATTTTTCAGGCTGAACTGACGATTCTGGCTCGAGGAGAAAAGCGTTTCGTAGTCCTTGCGAATCGCCAACTTACCTTTCTTATCACTCGTTCGTGCCCGGTCGTCAAATAATGCCACATAGGACTCAAGATCACCCTGCTCATAGCTCGCCACAAAACGCCCCAGCAATGACTCAAGTTCCCGGTCAGAAATTGCGGGGGGAGAAGAGTCAGGCACAGCAGGTGCAGGCCCCACTTTGGCTGAAACCGAAACAACTGGCGGCACAGGCGTTGGAGCTAAGGCTGCCACCTTCCGCACTTCTCCGGTGACGGAGGCCTTATCGGTTTTATGGGTCGATGCTGTCTCTGCAACTGCTACTACCAACTTATCCTGTGGCGCGGGTTTCGCCTCGGGCTTTCGGGGCGCCTCTCGCAGTGCAGGTTCCGCTTTGGAAGAGGGGCTTGGAGCATCCGCGAGTCGAACATTCTTCACCGGTTGAAGAACAGGCAAAGTCGCAGCCGCAACCACCTTCTGCGGGGCAGCGGGCGGAATTATGGCAACGGGCAAAGCCGGCATGATATTTCCCGCCACAGCAGGCTCAACCACAGGTGTCTTATGCGCACTGATATCCGGCTGCTGCGCTGCAACACCAGGCGCAGCCGGTTTCGCCACCGGCAGCAAATTCAAATGATCATCCGCTCTGGCCAGCATTTTCTCACTACGGCCTGCATTCTTCTCACTGACGGCAGGTTCTTCTTGCTGGGTCAGGGCAACATCTGCCCCAGGCAAATAAACCAGATAAATCACCGAAAATGCCAGCACAGCCATACCACCCAGCACAAACTGAGGAAGATTACGCGCAACCACTAATGGCAGTCGTATCCCAGCAGAATCAGATTCCCCTACCTGAGAATAATAACGCTTCTGCCTCACCGGAAGAGGAATGGATTTCTGCTGTGCGGCTATTTTAAGCGCAGCATCGTATTGTTGGCGTGATTCGGGCTTACGCAGGACGTTATAGGACTGATTAACCCGGGTAGCATAAACATCTTCCCAGCTTTCCTCTATACCCTCCCGGTCGGGGTGAAACAAATGCATCAATAAACGATGATGCTCCTTAATCTGATCGATGCTCGCGTCAGAATCGACCCCCAGCACACGATAGTGATTGGCATCGCCGGAAAAAAACACCTGCTTCACAAAAAAAATGGCCGCCTCTCGCAACTGCGCCGCGGAGGCTCCTGTTGCCGCACACAGGGTTTCCATCTGACTTTTGTCGCCCGCCGCGACCCTTAACAGGAGGCTCAAACCATCCGGCAGCCTGGCGTTTCCCTGGAATCCCTGTATACGAAGGGGGGCACGGTAACAGGCCCAGGCCAGAGACATGATATCTGCGGCGGTAGTTGCTCCTGACATGGTTATGCAGTCAAGCGATTTGCTGACACTTCTGCGTCGCGGTTGTAGTAATAGTAATTCTGGTGATAACCATAGGCATTGCCACGGGCATCCACCTTGACCAGAATCCCGCCCAGCAAGCGGGTATGTGAACTGCGCAAGCGCTTGATCGCATTCTGAGCAAAGCCGCGACGCGTAATTCCAGCTTCGACCACCAGTATCGTGGCTTCCGCCAGATTTCCCAGCACCAGCGCATCGGCCAACCCCAGCACAGGCGGACCGTCAATAATGACATGATCGAATTTTTCAGCCGCCAGGTTGATCAGCGCAAGCATTTTTGCACCCGAAAGCAGCTCAGCCGGATTCGGAGGCAAAGGCCCGGTAGGCATGATGAAAAGATTGGAAACCGTCGTCGGCTTGGTCACTGCGTAAGCTTGTGCTTCCCCCGCCAGAACATTGGTCAAACCCTGGGTATTCTCAATTTCCAGAGTGCGATGCAGGGAGGGGTTGCGCAAGTCCGCGTCCACCAGCAGAACCCGCTTGCCCGCCTGAGCAAAGTGAATCCCCAAACTGAGTGCCGATGTACTCTTGCCCTCACCAGCAGAAGTACTGGTCAACATCAGCACCCTGGGCGCCCCATCCGCGGTCGAGAATTGCAGCGCCGTGCGGACCGAACGGTAAGCTTCCGCAAAAGCCGAGCGGGGATCTTCTATGGCGGACAAAGCCAGGCCAGCACTATCCTTGTCCCGATCCTTGCCGCCACCACGGATCAGCGGAATCACTCCCAAAGTCGCAATCCCCAGCAGGCGCTCAATGTCTTCCGGCTGCTTGATGGTGTCATCCAGATGTTCGAACAGGAAGGCGAGGCCAATGCCGCCAAAAAGACCGAGCAATGCCGCGATCAATGCATTAGTCGACAAGCTGGGCTTGAATTTGCGGTTTGGCACCTCAGCCTTGTCCACCACAGAAACATTATTCGTATCCGCACCACCCGCCACGCCCACTTCTTTCAGCCGCTGGAGCAGACCATCATAGAGCTGACGGTTGGTATCCGTCTCACGCTTGAGAATGGTGTACTGGATGCTGCGCCCCTGCAAATCCAGCAATTCCAGCTTGCTTTCGTTCAACTGCGCCAAGACCATGGACTCCTTGTAACGCGCCGCCTCATAAGTCGACTTGATCGCCATAATGACATTCGCCACCTCACCATCAATCTTGGCCTGAATTTCAGCAATCTGCCCCTCCAACTGCTGCATTTTCGGATAAGCCGGCTTATAGACCTGCAAACCCTCCCGATAGTCACTTTCCAGCTTGGCCTTTGACTCCTTAAGCTTCTGGATGAGTGGGCTATCGAGAATCTTGCCCACCGCCTGGGATTTGGAGCCTTGTAGTTGCTGATATTGAGCTTCTGCATCGACCCTTTCCTGGGTCGCCTTGCCCAAAGCTGAATTGAGTTCCTGGAAGCGTTGCGAACCGGCTGACTGCTTGTCATCCACATTGATGATCGCTTCCTGGCGGGCAAAATCAACCAATTGCCGCTCAGAATCTTCCAGTTTGGATTTGATCTGCTGCAAGCGCTCCTCGAGAAAAGTCTTGGCGTAGGACGACGCATCCATTCTTCTTTCCAGATTCAGCTTGATGAACACATCTGCCATCGCATTGGCTACTCGGGCAGACAATTCTGGATCCGGACTATCAAAATTCACTTTGACCAGGCGAGAATTGCGCACCGGTTCAACAGTCAAATGATTGAGAAAACTCTGGACCAAATCGGGCTTCTGATTTTTTGACACACCCCGATTGGCATTTTCCTTGTTGCCTGCCCAGGCGGAAATACTCTCAAACAGGCCGGGCTCTTTCTTGCCACTAAAAAGCGGATGCTCCATTAAACCCATCTGGCCAATCACCCGTTCCGCGAGCGTGCGGCTTTTCAGCAATTCATACTGGGTCTGGTAAAAATCCTTGTCCTGAGATGATTCGTCCGGTCCGACATTCTTGAACTCAACGATTTTCGCCACGGTGCGTTCAATCTGCAGCGTCAGGCTGGCCCGATATACAGGGGTCTGCAGAAAAGTGGCCGTCACGACCGCAATCAGCACAATCAGGAAAAAAGAAATCACCGTCCATTTGCGTTTGACGATGATTGCCCAGTATTCGCGCAGGTTAATCGCATCTTCATCCGGCTCATGCCCATGCGAGCCCGGTTGCAATACCTGGGTGCTTAACTGCGAAGCCGACCAGGTCGTTAACGCACGGCCCTGCTCAGGTTTAGATTCTGGCTGACTTTGATCGCCTGCTGACATTGCATCTCCACAACAAAAAAGAAAGCAGTGGCAACATTAACCACTGCTTCACACTAAACAAATCAAGCCTTCGGATCAGAAACGGCCAATAGTGCCAAAACCAACAAAGCCACGCAGGGTTTCTGTGACATTTTTCAAGAGGGACTTACTGGAAGATTTCTCGACAACGATCACATCATCCCCCTTCACGACAGGATCTTCGGCCTCACCACTGCGAATGGATTCCAGATTATAAAGACGGGAAGACTTCTCGCCGTTGACAGTACGAAAAATGCGGATTTCAGCCGCATCAGCCAGACTATCCAGGCCCGAAGCCATCGCAACGGCCTGCACCAGCGTCGTTCTCCCCTTGAGAGGATAAATGCCGGCATTCTTGACAAAACCTTCAATCGTCACCCGCTGACTCGTGTATTCCTTGACAAAAACGCTGACCTGGGGATCCTGCATATAGGTTTCAGACAGCTTGGCGACGATAGCCGCCTCCAACTCCTGGCTGGTTCGCCCCCCAGCCTGAATGGCGCCAATCAGGGGCAAGGAAATAATGCCCCGGGAATTGACGCGGACAGTTTTAGAAAGAGCCTCCGACTGGAAAACCTGGATTTCGAGCAAATCCTGGGAACCCAAAACGTACTCATCCTGATCTGGCGCAAAAGCCGGCTTCACGGCCGTAGCACTCAATGCCTTACTGTCGGCGACGGCAGCCGTCACAATCGAATCAGGCTGCTTTCCCGCCTCAGCGTTATCGGCAAAAGACGGGCCAGACAGCATCACCCCCGCAAACAAACATGACAGAGCTGTATTAAATAAGGATTTACCCATTTCTGCTCTCCTCTTGGAACATCTAACTGGCGCGCCGTAATTAACGCTTCCAGAAAAAAAACCTGGACCTCGATTTCACCACGGGCACCTTGGCTGCTGGCAACTGAAGCTTTACTGGTTCTAAATTGTCAAGTATACCCTTGGGGCGATCAAGCACCAATTTTCTTGCCTCTTCCGTGCCCACCCAACGTTCAGCCGCGCGGCACCCTTCCGCAAGCAAAGGCGCCCTGCTTTTTACTCCATGGGCATCGGTTGCGAGAATATGAACCAGCCCTTCATCCAGCATCAACTCAGCCCAATATTGCACCTGTTCCCCAAAGCGCCCGGTCAGACTGCCTGCCGTAATTTGCATCCAGGCGCCATGTTCGGCCATATTCCTGAAAATATCATAATGTGACGAAATCCAGCTCAGACGCTCGGGGTGGGTAATAATCGGCACATAGCCGACCGCCAACAGATTGAACACAAACTCCTCCAGACGCGGCGGCGCCACATGATGCGGCGGCTCGAGCAGGAAATAACGCGTGCCATGCAAAGTGGGCACCTCCCCCGCACGCATCCGGGCGATCAAATCAGGGGCCAGATGCGTATCCGCGCCATAAGTCAACTGCAAGGGAATACCGGCTTCCGCCAGCCGCAAACGAAAATTCTCCACCGCCTGCCGAATCCCGGTCGCGGTATTTTCATACATCCCCGGATAAATATGCGGCGTACAGGCCACCACCTTAATCCCATCCGCCACGGCGATGCGCGCCATCTCCAGCGCAGTAGCAAGATCCGGCGCCCCATCATCAATCCCGGGCAGCATATGGCAATGCAGATCAATCATGTTCTATATCTAATACAGCCTTCGCCCCCACTGCCGCACGTGGCCGCATAACAAACCGTAACATCTGCACTACCCGGAGCGGCTGCGCCAGAGCCAGCAGATAACTGGCCCATAGACCCAGGAAGGCGAATAGTAGCAGGTGCTCCGGAACCCCGGCGCGTTGCGCCTGCAGGCCAATCAGCCCACAAACCAGCGAAGCCACTGCCATCACCGCCACCACCTGGCTTGTCGAATAACCCGCATCCAGCAGTACATGGTGCATATGTTGCCTGTCCGCGTAAAACGGGCTCTTGTGTTGCGACATGCGCAGCAGCATTACGCTGCCCATATCCAGCAACGGCACCGCCAGAATCCACACCGCCGTAATCGGATTAATCGGCAAATGTTTCGCCCCTGCCAGTTTTACCGAAAACCACGCCAGCAACAGCCCCAACAGCATCCCCCCGGTGTCTCCCATGAAGACCCGCGCCCGCGATCGCCACGGGGAACGCAGGTTGAACACCAGGAAGCCCACGATCGCCCCAGCCAAAATCAGAATTTCCACGCCCAGACGCACATCTCCGGAGTCCACTGCGACCCAGGCAAACATCAGCAGCGGCAGCAGCACCACCGTCCCCGCCAAGCCGTCCACTCCATCGATCATGTTGATCGCATTCATCAGCCCGATGATCGCGAGGGCTGTTACCAGATACGACCACTTACCCAGCTCGATATCGCCAAAGCCCAGCAGATCGCCAAAATGAAACACTTGTATCGACGTGCCCGACACCACCACCAGCGCCGCGATTATCTGCGCAAAAAACTTCGAACGATGGCCGATTTCATGCATATCGTCGGCTACACCAACGGCTACCGTAATCGCCATGGCCGCCAGCAAACTCCAGCTCCCGCCCGGAATGCCCCCGGCCAACCCATTGGCCAGCAAAAAGGTCAGAAAGATCGCCAGGCCGCCCACCAGCGGCGTCACCGCCGCATGCTGCTTGCGCCCCCCTGGATGATCTACCAGCCCATAACGCAGCGCCGGCCTGATCAACGCCAACACCAGCACCGCCGCCAGAACGGGAGAAAGCAACACCGCCCACCAAATACCCATAATCACTACCGCCCTGTTAACTGAGCTGCTTTCAAATGCAATTAAGACAAAAGCATACCTTTTTAACCTATTTCACGGCTTGTGTAAATGCCTATACCTTCCAAGGGGGAGGGGGCGTTGGACTTGTTCAGTCCTTCCCTAGCTGTCTTTGTGCGATTCATAATACCGGACAAACAAGGCTTCCAGTTCGTCGATCACCTCGACGGCGGGCTTGCCGTGCATGACATGCTTCATCATGAAACCTGAGGTTTCGTGCAGCAGCTTGTCGGTGTTCAGCATCGGATAGGTTTCCCGCAGCCGCTTGATTGCCTTGACCACGGACTCTTCAGCAGGACGGGGAATAGCCAGGGGTTCCTGAGGAACGGCAACGTCGACAGCCGGGTTACGGGCGGCAAGAAATTCGACAAAGGCGAACACGGTATCCTGCTGCTCCGCGGAAAGCATCTCCAGCAGGCGCAGCAGTTTCTTCTCTTCAGGTTTCATTTCATCAGTGCTGCGGTCGTGAAGTCCAGGAAGGACTGCAACAGCTTGGAGCGGAATTTTTCCGTGGCATAAACCACCGACAGCGGCCTGATCAGGCGCGGTTCCAATGGCACAGCGACCAGATCGCCGAGTTTGACTTCCTTGAGGATGGTAGCACGCGAAACAATCGCAATGCCCAGCCCCGCCTCAACTGCCCCCTTGATCGCTTCCGGGCTACCCAGCTCCATCGCGATATTCAGGTCATCCGGCGAGATGCCGGCGCGCTTGAAGTAATCGTCCACCACCTCGCGCGTGCCTGAACCGGCTTCGCGGCTGATGTAGGGTTGGACGGCAAGCTTCTCGGCCGATGCCGAAGAAAGCCCGGACAGCTCATGCTGCGGCGAGCAGATCATAACCAGTTCATCTTCGCAGCACACTTCCGATTTCAGGCTGGGATGATGGGAAGGCGCTTCGATCAGGCCGATGTCGAGAGTGTGGTCAGCGACCTTGGATTCGACTGTTTCCGAGTTTGTAACCGTGAGCCGTGCCTGGACCTGGGGGTAGCGCGCCTTGAAATCTCCCAGCATGCGCGGCAGCATGTATTCCGCGATGGTCGTGCTGGCACCGATCATCAGCGTGCCGCCGACCTCCCCCGTCATTTCCGTCAAACGGGTTTCCATTTCCGCAGTCAGGTTCAGGATGCGCTCGGCGTATTCCATCGCCAGACGCCCTGCCGGCGTCAGTGCAATCTTGCTGTGACTGCGCTCGAACAGACGGGTGTTGAAATGTTCTTCCAGCTGCTTGACCTGAAACGTGACCGCAGGCTGGGTCATGAACAGTAACTCGGCCGCCTTGGTGAAGCTCAATTGTTTGGCAACGGTATAAAAAACCTGAAGTCGGCGGTCTGCCATAAGGGATCATAAGCAAATTTAATGGAAATATATTCAATCACAAATCAAGGCGCAAAGCTAGGCTAAAGTCTAACTTTGATTGGCCGCATGGCACCCCTGCATGGTTTCATGGTATAAAGCTAAGGCCTTACTTTCTGCCCCTGAAAAACGAACGGAACCTACCCAAAAATAGCAGATGAAGCGTGGCTTTTACATTATTCTGTCGGCCCAATTTTTTTCCGCACTGGCCGATAATGCTCTGCTGATCGCCGCCATCTTCGCCCTGCGCGACATGCACGCGCCGGCCGAATACGAACCCCTGCTCAAGCTGTTCTTCACCGTTTCCTACGTCTTGCTCGCCGCGTTTGTCGGCGCTTTCGCCGACTCGATGCCCAAAGGTCGGGTGATGCTCATCAGCAACGGGGTCAAAATCATCGGCTGCCTGATGATGTTTGCCGGCGTGCATCCGCTGGCCGCCTATGCGGTCGTCGGTCTGGGCGCCGCCGCTTACTCCCCCGCCAAGTACGGCATCCTCACCGAACTGCTGCCGCATCGCCTGCTGGTAGTCGCCAACGGCTGGATCGAAGGGCTGACAGTGATGGCAATCATCCTCGGCACTGTAGTTGGCGGGATGTTGGTCGAGCCGGCCATCGCTCAGGCCCTGTTGAACTTCGATTTCCCGATGATCGACACCAGCATCGACACGATCCCGGAGATGAGCATCGGCATCATCGGCAGCATTTACCTGATTGCCGCGGCTTTCAACCTGTACATCCCCGACACCGGTGTCGACCACCGGATCCTGAAGAAAAATCCGCTCTATCTGTTACACGATTTCAACCACTGCCTGAAGCTGCTGTGGCGCGACAAGCTGGGCCAGGTGTCGCTCGCCGTCACCACCCTGTTCTGGGGCGCGGGCGCGACCCTGCAATTCATCGTCCTGAAGTGGGCCGAGGCAGCGCTGAATATGGACCTGTCCAAAGCCAGCATGCTGCAAGGGGTAGTGGCGGTAGGCGTCGCGATCGGTGCGGTACTGGCAGCTAAAATGGTCACGATGCGCAAATCGGTGAAAGTGATTCCGCTTGGCATCGCCATGGGACTGATCGTTATCAGCATGAATTTCGTGCACGACCTGTGGATTGCCGTACCACTCCTGGTTCTCATCGGCGCTCTGTCAGGCTTTTTTGTGGTGCCGATGAATGCCCTGTTGCAGCATCGCGGCCATATCCTGATGGGCGCAGGCCATTCGATTGCGGTGCAGAATTTCAACGAAAATCTGTCGATCCTCGTCATGACCGGCCTGTATGCGCTGCTGGTCTATCTGAATTTGTCGGTCTACGCAATCATCGCGCTATTTGGGCTGTTCGTGAGCGGCATGATGTATTACCTGAAAAAACGGCATGAAAAAAATCAGCGCGAGTTCGATGATGTTGCACTGCTCGACGACACCCGGAACTAAGCCCCTGTTTTTCACAGCACGATGGGTTTGTTCGGCAGTTCATTCACATTGGCGCCACTGGCCGGATAATGCCGGGCAAGGCGCTCTGCAATCGCGTGTATGCCTGACACCACCCCCGGTTCAAAATCCTCCTTCTTGAACGCCTGCTCCATTTCCCGGCAAATCTTGTCCCACCCTGGCTGCCCGACATCGCGATGGATACCTCTATCGGCGACAATTTCCACATCGCGATCCGCGAGCAGAAGATAAATCAGCACGCCATTATTGCGCTCGGTATCCCACACCCGCAGCTGCGAAAACACCTCCACGGCGCGCTCGCGGGCACTGCGGCCTTGAAGCAGCGCCATGGGGTCGAGCGCCGCCTCGACGGCGAAGCGAATCTCCCCAAAATGGGTCGTTTCGGATTCCCTGATCGCCGCTTCTATGGCGCGCATCGTGGGCTGAGGAAATGCCCGCCTCATCCGCCATGGGGTGGTCAACAAATGCCTGACAAGCCGCCTGATCTTCATCTTTTCACCAATTTCCCGAGGCACCGCCGCCGCCAAAACCGCCGCCTCCACCG
>JAIOJM010000283.1 GCA_019911785.1 Sulfuricella sp.
CGCGCTGATGGCCAAGCTGGGGCTGGACGGACGCAGCTTCGTCATGATGCTGCTCGGCTTCGGCTGCAACGTTCCCGCGCTGATGGGCACGCGGGTAATGCGCTCGCGCAGCCTGCGCCTGCTGACCATGCTGGTGATCCCTTTTTCGCTGTGTTCGGCGCGGCTGCAGGTTTTCGTCTTCATCACCGCGGCGATATTTTCGCCCAAGGCAGCGCCGCTGGTGCTTTTCAGCCTGTACCTGTTCAGCTTTGCCGCCGCCTTCACCACCGCGCTGCTGTTCAAGAACCGCTTCCAGAGCAACGAGCCGTTCATCCTCGAATTGCCGCCCTACCGCTTCCCCACCCTGCGCCAGATGGTTCTGCGCGGCTGGCACGAAGTCCGCCATTTCCTCAGCCGCGCCAGCAAGTTCATCATCGCCGGCGTGGTGCTGGTCTGGCTGCTGACGCATTTTCCCCAGAACGTGGCGCCGGGCAGCCTCGACACCTGGGCCGGCATGATCGGCCATTTCATGGAACCGGTGCTCGCGCCCATCGGCATCGACCAGCGCCTCGCCATCGCCCTGATTTTCGGCTTTGTCGCCAAGGAAATCGTGGTCGGCTCGCTGGCGGTGATCTACGGTCTCGAAGGATCGGCGCTGACCGGCATGATGGCGCAGCAGCTGGATTGGGTACAGGCTTACAGCTTCATGCTGTTCACCCTGATTTACACGCCCTGCCTTTCCACCATCGCCACGATCCGCAGCGAATCGAAGAGCATCCTCTACACCTTGTTCGCCGTTGCCTTTCCCCTGGGACTGGCATGGCTGTTGAGCTTTGCCTTTTACCAGACAGCCAGGGCATTGGGTTATTAACCCTAAAGAAGCAGTTCAAGCCACAGGCGTAGGTTGGCGGTGAGCTCAGCGAACCCCACCAGAAGTAGGTGCCTCTAGGCAACAAACTGCAACTTATTCGCCACCCACTCCATCCGGCAAATCAACCGGCGCCATCCCCCAATCGGCGGGGTAGACACCCCGTTCCGCGTAACGCGCGAAGCTCGAATGCGCCCAATCCGCCGCCTTGGCGACGAGGCTATGCTTGACCGGGTTGTAATGGATGTAATCGCAATGGGCGGCAAAATCGGCCTCGTCGCGGATTTGGTGTTCCCAATAACGCCGTTGCCACACTGTCTGCTCGCCCTTGGCGCGGCGTGCGGCGGACGGCGGGCTTTTGTATGCAGCGGGACATTGGCGGGAAAAATGGCTTTTCACCAGCATCCAGCGGGTGGAAAAGTCCGCGTCGCCCGGTGGCAGGGTCCACAGGCAATGCAGGTGATCGGGCAACAGAACAAAAGCGTCGATGGTGAATGGATGGCGCGCCATCACGTAGCGTAGCGCGGATTTCAGCAATGCCGAGTTGTCCGGCACGGCAAATAGCGGACGGCGGCGAAAGGTGACGACGGTAAAAAAATATGTCGCACCGGGAGTATCGAAACGGCGATAGCGCATGGCGCAAGCATAGCATGGAACAACCGAATCCCCCCGTTCGTAGGTTGGCGGTGAGCGCAGCAAACCCCAACGCAACGCCGCCTTGAATATCCGCCGTATCGCGGTTCCGGCATGGGAGTGTTGGGGTTCACGTTGTTCACCCCAACCTACGCATCTAAGGTTAACCGATCTGACGGACCCGCTCGAAAAAGCAGATGGCCGCCGCGGCTGCGGCATTCAGCGACTCGGCCGTTCCCGGCATGGGGATCATGACCCTGCTGTCGGCCACTTCCAGCAACTCCTCCGAAATCCCCGCCCCTTCGTTGCCGATGACAAATGCCGTTGGGCCGCTCATATCAAGGCTAAACAGGGTCTTTTCGGCACCTAAAGACGTTGCAACCACTTGCCCCTGAAAATTCCGCGCAGCGGCCAGCAGATCGCTGTTTTCATGAATGGACAAATGAAAATGGGCGCCCATGCCGGCCCTGAGCACCTTGGGCGACCAGGCATCGGCACATCCCGGCGACAAATGTATCCGTCCGATTCCGGCAGCGGCGGCGGATCGCAGGATGGAACCCAGGTTGCCGGGATCCTGGATATCCTCAAGCAGCACGCAGCAATCGGTTTCCCCTTCGGCCGGCTGCGGAATGCGGATCAAGGCGACGATCCCGGTTGGGGTGTCCACGGTTGAGATATCCCGAAACAATTCATCGCTCAGGACGATCAAATTTTCCGGCGGCACGGTATGGAGAAAATCCCGTATTTCCGGATGATCCTGCGCGGAGACGGATACCATGACCGCTTCGGGCAAGCCACCTGCCTGATGATAGGCGGCGACCAGATGGATGCCATCCAGCAGGGTTTTGCCGGCCTTCTTGCGCTCTTTTGACGAAGCGGCAAGTTTTCTGGTGCTTTTAAGCAGTGGGTTTTCTCTTGAGGTGATCGTTTTCATACTAGGTAAACCTGCTCACCACGAATGGCACGAATGTTCACGAATACACACGAATTAAAACGCAAGGAATGCAAACCAATCCCTGCTTGCCGCGCCAGTGAACCGAGTGAAATATTCGTGAACATTCGTGTAAATTCGTGTCATTCGTGGTTAAACTGCTTTTCATGAAAATCGTCATCGTAACACCAGCCGCTGCCCGCGTCAGGAATGGCAACCGCAACACGGCGCAGCGCTGGGCCACCTTCTTGCGCCGACTGGGGCATCGCGTCAGCGTGCAGGTCGAGTGGGATGGCCGCGGCGCCGACCTGATGCTGGCGCTGCACGCGCGGCGCAGCCATGATTCGATCAGGCGCTTTGCCGAACGCTGTCCGGAGCTGCCGCTGATCGTGACCCTTACCGGCACCGACCTGTACCGCGACATCAGGGACGACCGCAGCGCCCAGGAGTCCATGCAGCTGGCCTCGCGCATGGTGGTTTTGCAGGAAATGGGGCTCAACGAGCTTGCCCCTGCGTTGCGGGCAAAAACCCATGTCATCTATCAGTCCGCCCGCCCCGTCAAACCTGCTCAGCCGTCAAAAAGACGCTTCGAAGTCTGTGTCATCGGCAACTTGCGCGAGGAAAAAGACCCTTTCCGCTGCGCGCTCGCGGCTGCCCTGCTGCCGGAAAGTTCTGCAATCCATGTCAGCCATATGGGCCGCGCCCTGAAT
>JAIOJM010000027.1 GCA_019911785.1 Sulfuricella sp.
ATGCCTGACACCCCAAAACCTTCACTTGCGAAAGGAGGAAAAAACACTCATTCTTGACCCCGTTCGAGACCCCGATTCGGGTGTGTCCAGGTGGCGCCATTAGGCCGATCTTGGGTGGCGCCATTGGGGTGATCCGTGACACTATCAGCCCCAGTAGTGTAGTTTTCCTGCCCTCACCATCAAATAGCAAGCAAGTTTACGCTTTCCATTTTTCGTCGCAATATCTGAGTGTCCAGCCGCTGGTAGCCCTTCGACGCCAAACGCGACCCCAAGCCGGTGGATCAGTCCGCTAGCCCGGAGCTGGCTTTACTCGGAGATTGGGCGGTTCGTGATGGAACTGGACTGGCAGAAAGCGCGCGCGACACTTTGCTATTCCACCTATTCCACGCCAGTTTTTCCTCCGGTATTTTCCAGTTCGTAAAAAGGCATTCCTCTAATGACTTCGCCAGCAACATTGAATGACTTGTAGAGGCAATGGTGATTGGGCAAAGTCTTCACTCGGTCTGACAGTTCCGCGAGATCAGAGGTGATACCTAGTGCTCCGAGTTCCGAGGGCGTGACATTCGGCACCTTGTGGACAAACCAGGTCAGCAACGGATCCCTGTAGTCCGTGGCATTAACCTTGAAGTGCCGCAAGTACTGCGATGCAAGTATCACGCCAACGCCGAACTCCCGTCCCTGCAGCAATAGCTTGCGAAGTACGTCGAACTCGTATCGCATGATGTTGTCTGCCTCGTCAACAAGTAAATAGGAGTCGATTACTCGTAGTTGTGGATCGGTTCCCTCAAATGGGCGTTTAGGGGTCTTGAGCATGTTCTCATAGAACATATTCAGCATAATGGCGACAAGCATGTTCTTGCTTCGGTCGTCTTGGCCCATTGCGTCAAGTGATATCACGACGACACCGTTCAGGAATTGGTCGAACTGCACCGCATCGCGTGGGTCGCGAGCAAATACCTCCATGTCCACAAGATCGTCAATGATGGCCATAGGAGCGTCGGATTTCCCACCGAGAAGCTCCCGATATGCGGCATGGATGTCGTAAATTGTTGGGTGACGGCCTTCGGTCGCGCAGGATTCATAGGCACTCCTGACGGCTCCCTTGAGTTTGTCGCGCTGGACGGGGCCTATGCCGGAATAGATCTTGTCGAGGACATCCGCGAAGAAGCGAAACCTGTCCAACCAGGGGGCAGGAGACTCGCCCATGGAGCTGGTGTCGAAAAGGTTGAGGGGCAGCTGGGTTGGTTTAACGACCCTCGCTCCTGTTGCCGCTACGAAATCGGGGCTGCTGTAGTCTCTCTTGTAGTCGAAGATCAGGAATCTTGGTGCAATGCCCCGGTTTTCCTGCTGCTCGGCGGAGATCTGGAATATAAGGGACTTGAGCAACTGGGTCTTTCCAGTGCCCAGGTCACCGACGACCCCCATGTTTAGTTGGTTGAGCCGTGTGTCTGAGATATTCAGGGATAGCGCGCGTGGCTCGAAGCCATCGGTAGTCCTGCCAACGGCAAGGACTATGCCGGTATGCCTTTGCTCATACGGAGGGACAGCCTCCGGTGAGGAAGGCTCCGAGAGGGCTGCCGGCTGAAAAGCTGCCATGTTGTCCATGTAGGGCTGGACTACCCCTGAGGACGACGGGCTAACATCTGCCGGTGTAGCAGCGATTTCTTTGGGGATAGTGGCGGCAAATCCCTCGGGTACCGCTGTGGTCGCTGGCTCCATCTGGGGTAGCAAAGACCAGTTGCCGACCTTAGCGCGGACTGCGTCGTAGAAGCCCTGAGCGTCTCCGGCTACGATCCGCGTGGCATCACTCGTCGCGATCACGATGGTCTCCTCAAAGCCATCCCCGTCCCGGTCATACGAATCGCTTCGTACCGACTCGTCGATTATTATTAGCCTACCGGTGGAGTCGATCGTTATCGAAGGATCAGGCCCCAGGATCGCTGCGGCGATTCGCTCGTGGTACGATGCCCACCGACCGGCCTGGCCGGAGACGTCGTCGTGCTGGCTGTAGACGCGCAGGCCAAACCCGATCATCGAGAGCAGAAGGTGTTGGAAAGTAAGGCGCCAAGCCAGTGAATCCTCTGATCTGACCTCCATCGAGTATAGTAACGACGACAATGCCTTGGCTTGACCGAGGGCGTCTTCCACTTCGGAAGAAGGGAAAGTGGAGCCTTGCCTGCACTTGACCTCGATCGGCGTCAGGTGGATGCGGACGGGGCCGTCGCCGATATGCATGCCCACGACTAGCAGGTCCGGACGCGACAGGGACATGTCCCTGCGATCCTTTCTGAGTGAGCGTGCAAGATCCCCAAGGTACCCCCGGAACGGGTCGACGGGGATGATGATGGCAATCGATGCCTCCGCTTCGGTACCAACGAGGACTGGTAGCAAGCTGTCGGCGTTGTCCGAGGTGCGGAACTGGTCCTGCAGGAGTCTCACGGCCAGGAAAAGGCCGAGATCGCCCGTTGCTCCAGTGTCGTCTCCCGATAGTCCCCGCACTGTAGGAATGCCCCTTCTGGCAACTTCGAGGAGGATTTGCTCTATCTGGTCGTCCGGAAGTTGGTCGCATCCGGGTAGCCGCGAAAGTACCCTCCCAAGTCCATCTCGGTCGGCGTCCTTTACTTGGGAGAGAAGGTAGTAGCCATTGGTATCTCCAGCACGATTGGAGTAGGACGGGAGGTCGTAGTCCCAGAGATAGGCGCCTTGGAGCCAGCCGCCGAGGAAGCAGGCCGGGTCGATCGCGGCCGACGAGACGGCCACGAAGTCGGCCTTCTGTTCTTCCAGCATGTGGCGCACAGCATGGACGTTGGGTGCGAATCGGAGTCCGACTCTTCCGTCCTGGCGGTTTTCTAGGGCGAGCATGCAGCTTGCGACTTTGTCCAAGAGGACATCGCCCGATGGTGGCATGGGCAGACCTTGCCTAGACTCGCTCAGAAATGCCCGATTGGCTCCAGATAGCTGGCGCCGCACCCGGTGGCGGATCAATCCGCCGGGCCCAAGGGGGGAACGCATGGCATTGGACGTCGTCTCTGGTTCGGACGAGTCCAACTGTGCAATGATTCCCAGATCGGGGATAGAACCCGCGGGTTGCCTGTCGAACCACCGGACGAGGTTGCCAGTATCCTCCGAGAGATTGGAGATAGTGGCCTCGTCCGGCCGTGAACTATCAGCCCGTGTATCGAATACTTGTACCATCCTCGGACCGATGCCTTGCCTCGGCGATATGGTGTCGCCGTTGCCGAACCGCCGGGTACACCAGGCGACAAGTCCTTCATTGCAAGCGTCTGTCGTGCCACCCGCACTTGAAACCACAAGACTGACGATGGGCTTGGCGGAGAGCAGATCAGAAACATCCTCGAGTGCACGCGAGACCTGGGCGGCGCTGAAACCACTGGATATGCCGCCTACCGTTATCCCGAACGCGCCGTCGAAGGGGGCGATGCGGGACCTTTCCGTGAGTTGGCGGAGGCGTGCGCCGTTCCAAAGCACGGACCAGTAGTCAGAATTGCACTCAACCGAGAGGAAGTCGACTCGCTCGATGCCTCCGGGAGCATGTAGTGACATTGTCATCAGGTCGGGAGCGCTATCGGGGTCAAGGATGCTGGCGGCAGGACACGGGAAGCCATCTTCCACAGCCTTGTAAAGTACGTGCTGGGCAACGCAATGCCAAGCGAGGCGTAGTGGGTGCAAGGGTGACAGGAGGATGGCGTCCGGCACTCTGGAGAGGGTACGCCCATCCTGCTCAAGCGATGTGACTATGACGGTATCAACCCAGCATGCGACATCAGGATCGGATCCAAGCCAATCCTGATAACTGTCGAGGTACACCTCGACGAGTTCCTTGAACTCTTGGTCGCGAGCGACCCATTGGCCCAGAGGGGCGGACTCGAGCAATCCGGACTGCTCATCGGTACCCCGTATTCTTTCTGCGAGCCGCTGCCTTGACTCGATGAAACCTGGCGGTGGCAGGAACTCGGCGATCATCGGTCGGGGGTCATGTAGGAAGCGTCCTTGGGACAGGACGGGGCCTGCCGGCTCTCCCCAGTTGGGCGGGACCCAGTTGCTTGCGTAGTCGTTCGCAATCACTATCGGGAGGAACGACTTGCTCGATGAGTGTTCATCGAGCATCCACGATTGCAAGCTTGACGAGCGTGCATGGCGATCGAGCTGGACGACGGACTTTGCGTCGAATTGTTCCAGGTGCCGGCGGTTAAGCTTAATAAGTCGCTCGAACTCGCTGCGGCAGCCTTCTTCGTCGGTCTCTTCACAGGCGACGTAAACCCTGCAGGTCTCGTCGACAGTAGAGCCGTCTCGTTCGGTGCGCTTGAATGGGATATCGAGCTGGTACTTTCCATCAGCGTCGATTTCTATCTGGTACTCGCCTTGCCGCACTTGGTGGATAGTAAGGGTTTGCTTGTCTCCGTCAACCTCCGCCGCATCGTCCTGAATACCTATTGCTTCGCTACCGATAATCGCATGGGGTGACACAAATACCGTCAGTTCGTAGCGCCCAGCTCCTGGCACAGACAATGCTGTTTCCCAATCGAAGCCTAATCTGGCCGCTTTCCTGGCTGGCTTTCTGGGTGGGGATAGCTTCCTGGCCATTCTGCACGACACGAACAGGCCCGGAGACCAGCTCTCGAGAGAGACGACCTTAATCGCCGTCCCCTTGTGTCCAGAAGCCTCGACCTTGTATCTGATCGGAACCTTGTGCATAGGTGGTGTCTGGTCGACGTAAGGTGTATTTCCGGCCACCTGAATTGCTGTAACCAGCTTACCACTTGCCCCCCCTGCAATCCTCTCGAGAATGGCGTCCACCGGGCGATCCAGTTGGTCCTTCCCCGTGGAAATGGAAAGGTTCACCGCGCCATGGACAAGCACGGGGATACCCCGGGCAGTTGGAAAGATCTGGTTCGTACAGTCGATGAGGAGGTCATCGGCCGCCACTGATTCCTCCGCCAGGAGTTCCGACCAGCGCTCGACCGTCAGAGCCTTCCACCAATTCGGTGGCGAAGTAACTTCGAGCCCATCCTCTGGCAGGTAGAAGGCTGGAGTGGCCCGCTCGAAGGCGGTGGGTACCTTGCACCTCTCCTGAATGTGCGCATGAAAATCATCCAGAAAATCTGCTTCGTTTTCCGTGCAATTCTGCCTGGCATGCTCGAGTCCGACCTTAAAACCGTCTGCCAATGCATCTGCGAGTTGCTGAAGCACCCCTGGCTGGCCTTTCGCAGAGAGTCCTTCGTCTCGCTGCGGAGGGATGCCGCAGGCAAGGCTGAGCGAGTGGGCTGGGGACAACCCGTCTGGTGTGGGCTGCAGAGAGAAAATGCGGGAAAGCAGGTGCCACGCAGCTTTTCGAGTGCCCCTGTTTTGGTCTACTTCGTCCATGGCCCTTGCAGCATACTCGACGAGGATCTTGGCTTCTTCCTGCTGTCCTTCCGTTAGCCTGGCATCGGCAAGTCCTTCGGAGAGCAAATGCTGGATGAACTCGTCGCCCCACCATTCATCGAATGTCGCGTGACCTGAGTTGTTTGACGCACTGACTCCAAATTCGTCCGTTGTGGACGCCACCGACCTATTGCTGTGCTGGCCAGGGGGCACAAGTGCGATATAGCTTGGACTCGACGGGACGTTACGCAGGTTCAGCAGGTGGGTCTCGTCACATTGCCCAGATGATCCGATGCTGGGGTTCGAAATCCTTACCTCCCCCGCCGGGACCTGTAACAGCACGGGGAGAACGGTCCCTTCGCCCGTGGTGTCCCGGAGCTTTATGCCACCTGGCGACGACAACTCATCATAAACCATCTCGAGAAGCTCGATTGGTGGCCCGTGGAAGATGAAGCGGGATTCCAAGCTGGTGCCTGCGCGCCCAAGGGTTGCTTGCCGGACCTTTTCCAGCACAATGGAGGAGAGTTTCTTCGCGAGTTTATTCATCAAACATTGGTCCGTACTGCCAGGGTGCTGGCGGGGAAAGGGGGAAGGAGCAACATCCCGCTTTCGGCGTCAGGGCTGTCAAGGACCAGTCCCAGCATCCTGAGTTGGTGCCCGAGGTCGTTCCGGGCAATGTCGTGTCGGTCGATGACGATGCCATAGGCGGCCAAATGCTGGCTAAGTCGGTGGATTGACCGCGGGCCACCCATCCCTGCAAGGGCACAATGCACTATCGCTATTACCGAGACTGGGCCCAAAGAGACGATCCATGGGGATCTCTTGCTCTTTTTCTTGAGGACGTAGCCCTGATCGTATCCACGCAGTAAGTCGATGGCGGTTTGTCGCTGTCCGAGAGAGTGCGTCACGAACTCCATGATGTTTGACCCGATCCCCTTCCGGCAAAGGAGTGCCCGAGCTTCTCGTTCATTTATTTCCGATATCCTGTCCTTGATGCCTCCCGAGGCGAGAGCGTCCTTGTTCTCCCTGACGTGTCGGCACAGGGCTGTGATATCGCTGCTGGAGGATAGGCTGCCTTCAAAGCGGACGCCGCATTCATCGAGTGACCAGAGCACAGCGTTCATACCCAGCCGTGCACGTAGGTACTTTGATGCTTGGTCCTTAATTCCGTGGAGTGCCTTGTCACCGTACGACATGTATGGCAAGTTGCGGGGGAAGATGTTTGACCGTGTCTGCTCCTCGTCTTGGGGGCCGCCCCCTGTGATCGAGGCTTCAACACAGTCCCATATCCTGGCTTGTACGTCGCATAGCCAGATGACATGGGCCACGGTCGCAAGACGGAGGACTGCCTCGAGCAAACTGATCCACTGCCTGCGGGTCATCGAGTCCTTCGCATGGATGATGGCTCGGAGGTCCTTCGTGAACTGTCGCGCAGGGAATTGTACACGCTGAAGGTCTGCGGGGGACAGGTTAACTATATCTTTCCCAGAGGGGAGCGACAGCTGCCAGGCAGAGGTTGCTTCCGACCATGCTCCAATTTCCTGCTGAAGCCAGCGTGCGAAGATGTCGTCATTGGCTTCGACATCCAAGGCCGTGAATAGGTCACCCCACAATGCCTTTGCCGAAGCTGCGTCTTCGGAACCCAGCCAGGCCATGCGGCGGATCAGGCTACCGGCAGGCCAGGAATTGCTGCTCAGGCGCGCCGAGCCCGAAAACAGCGCTATTCTAGGAACAAGCGGTGACACCTGTAAAAATCGCTTGGAGGACTGGTTGGGCAGTTTTGGGCTCTCAAGGACCCCGTGGAGAACCGTATACCAGGTGTTCGCGTCCACGGTCGCGTGGGAAGGCTTCTGGTGCCTTTCCCGGTATTTCTGGATACTCTTGTCCATGTGGCGTCCTGCCTGAGGGACGCTGCCCTCGCTGGCTTCGTGGAATCCAATAGCGCGGTACAGGGACGCTACCAGCACCTCCGAGCTTGCATATTCCGGTGCTGGGCTGATGGCGAGGGCAGAATCCTTGTAGGCTTCGTAGGAGGTTTTCCAAGGGGCTTGGAGGAAGACGTCTAATGTCATCTGCGTTTCCCCGCCTTAACGGATGCAAATCCTCCCCTGTGCCGTTCGATGGTTGTTCCGTCCACTCCGATCCGGATCCTTGCCCTTTCAAGGATGTCTTGGTCTCGTACGATTGGACCTGATAACCTTGCTCTTGTCGTATCCAGAAGCGCCACGACTGGACGTGGAAGCGAAGCGACGGACATTCCCCTCTCTAGCTCCCTAACGGCCTTGAACAAGTCGTAGGTCAGGGCAATAGGTTGCTCGGACGGGCCACTGCCGATACTGAGGAAGCAAATGGGTGAGTGTGGCCTGCCTTCCCGTGCCACCTCACGCTCCCGAACCCTGACCCGGGGGATGACCAACGTGGCCTGTCGCTGCAGGGGGGGGAGTGGCTGGCCAAACGTCGTTGTTAGCGAAATCTCGAAGTGCTCACCTTTATTCAACAAGTCTTCCACTTCTCTTGCGACATTGTAAAGTAGGTCCCCCCTGCCGCTCTCGTCCTCCAATACCCCCTGAAAGGCGCCAAGAATTTCCTCGTCTAGTACCACTGCGGACTTGGTGCCGAGATTGCGTCGAACCAGCCGGCACGCGAAGTCGCGCAACGTGCGCTGGATTCGGCTGGCTGCGGCAGGCCTCTTGCGACGGGTGGCCGACGCAGAGAGCTCCGAATCGACCCTGGCAATCCTTTTGAGCAGGTCGAGCTCGGTTGACGAAAGAGCCTGGTACTTGCGTATAAATTCGATGCCTTCGTCGGTGGAGCGGCTGAATCTCGTATCAAGCTCGCGCAGTACCAACTTGTTTCGCATGCTGATGGGGACTTCTGCATCAGGGCTTGCCAGCGCAGGATCGAGTATGTCGACAATCCCTTCCAGTAGGGGGGCGATCGTCGCCGGTAGATAGGGGGCCTTGCGTGCCTGAAGAAAATGGTATAGGCCCATCAAGGTATGGTCTCGCTCCATGTCAAGATCCTTGATGTCCTTCAGCAGGGAACTGGCAACATTATTGTCCCATCGATGGAAGAGGGCATGCTGATAGCTGGACGTGGCGAGCAGGAATATGGCCGATGATCGTTGCCTGTTTGTTTTATTTCCTTCCGTGGCTTGCGCGTCGAGTTCGGCTAACCTGGCAGCCCAGCGACACGGGTCGAGCTCTCCTTCCTGCCCAGAAGGACGGTGGCCAGCTAGCAAGTACGAGACGAGGGAGAAGATGTCGCGGAAGCCCCAGCGCTTGCCACTCCCCAATTCATACCATCGTAGGATCCGTAGCAGAGATACCTGTGGGCCGTCTCGGGCGAGCAAAGCGCGACTTCCGCAGAACGGGCACTTGTCGCCGGCGGCGCACGAGCCGGGTTCGGGCCAGTGTTGCGCTGCTATGACTTGTCCGAGCAAGGTCGCAGCTGGTGGCGGGCCGCCATCATCTGTACGGACGAGAAGGGACTCGGCATCCATTGGCCATACCGCGATAGACTCAAAACCTTCGAGCGGCCAGCAAGACGGGGCATCGGGAGCTAAGCTGACCGCCCTAGTGATTGTCTCCAGTAGCAGTTGGGGTGTCCCTAG
Source organism: Sulfuricella sp. (assembly GCA_019911785.1). The sequence goes on from JAIOJM010000027.1 coordinate 8,999, forward strand.
ATTGTTCTCCAGTGCATGGATCATGGCGTCGTCGAGGATGCCACGGTTGACGCAGCACAGGTAAACCTTCGAATCATGGCCGTCGAGCGCATCGCAGAGCTCCTCGATCAGAAGCTTCGCCGGTGACTTGCCTTCATGACCGGCGACCACGGAGGCATCCTGTACGATGCCTAGCTCGAGATGCTTGGCGGGGGATGCGAGAATGCCTGCATTAATGTGAACGATCCTTGGGACGGCGGCACCGGCCTGAGGGAAGAAGGAGCCGGTGAGTTCACTAATGAGTCCTCGGTTACAACAGAGGGCTGCGTCCAGCCACTCGATGGTTGACTCTATGGCTTCAGTCTTCCCGTTGCCCGGCCCCCCGACTAGCAAGAGGATCCGGGGTATTCCCGATGAACCGGATGCGAGTTGCCTTGCCCATGACTCTAGCCTGGATAGAAGATTCGTGCGCAGGATGCCCTTACTGGGACGTCCACTGTTAGGATCAAAAAGGCGTCTTACCCCCCCAGAGTGGTGCCCTGCCCAATCCACCAGTGCGGCAGGATACTGGTGATTGTCCAGCGTCGTACTCTCCATCTCTGTTCCTTGTCAGGGTATTGCCCTATTCTCTTCTCATTGCCATTTTTCGTCCATCTATCCCCAAGTTTCCAGCTCCTTCGCCAAGTGTGCCCCTGAAAAATCTTGGCTGCGGGCTAAATACCCAGATCGCAGCTTACTCTTTCAGTTTCAATATTCGGCAAAGCAACAGTGAGCTCTGCCGGCGTTTCGGTCGCAGGCAGGGATGATTCACAGTGCCTATGTGTGTTCAGCATCTCCCCAATTGCATTAGCCAATAGCGGAGGAACCGCATTACCCACCTGAGTATAGCGAGGGCATTCTTGTTTTCTTTGCTTCCCGCCGGTGGTGTACTTGCCTTGGAATTCGAACCAGTCGGGGAAGGATTGGAGCCGGGCATTTTCCCTGGCGGTAAGAATGCGCGGCTCGCAATAGTGCACGATATCGTCAGGAAGTGTAGTGATTGTCGGGGCTGGTCGGTCGGGATGTAGAACGGTCGTTGAGTGCTTCTTGGTGCCGACATTCTTGCGCTCCGCTACCGACATGCAACGACCTGGCCGGCAGGTTTCTTGCACTTTCTTGAAGTACTCTATTGTTGCTTTCTTGTGCTTGGCGAGGCGGCGGCTATTTGGTGCGATCCCCTGCGAATCCATGCGCATTAGATCCAAGTAACCGTCGGACTCAACGGGGGCTTTGTACTCAGCTTCCTGAAACCCTTTGACATCTGAGTCCGTGTTGTCGACTAATACGTTTCCGGTCACGAGTAAATCGCTGATCGCTTCCTTGACAGAGATTTTCCGTGTGATGGGTAATTTTTTGCTTTCCAAGAATTCATTACGACTATCAAGTAGCTTCTGAAAGAGGGGTGAATCAGGAGCATCCTGCTCCGCTTTCCGTTCGCACAACACCAAGTAACGCAGGCGATTTTGAGGCACACCAAAATCCGCGCAATTAACTAATCCACGCGAAACGGAATAACCAAGATCTTCCAGTCGTCCTGCTACGTAGTCGGCATAGGATGCGTGCTTGGTGTCCTTGAGCAACTGGTCCAGCCCTTCCTCGGTTTCGAATCGCATGTTGAATCCCGCGACGTTTTCAATCACCAGGTAACGGGGCTGTAGTTTCTCGACCAGCAACAAGTACTGCTCGGTCATCTGGTTGCGAGGATCCGCCGGATCACGGCGACCGGCCGTGGAAAAGCCTTGGCAAGGGGGGCCGCCTACGATTAGGTCTATGCTGCCTTTCAGTGCGTCTAATCGCGGACCATGATTCGCCAACAACTCCTCGCAGGTCATGGCTTTCTTAGGGAGCCAGCTTGGCCAATGGAATTGGTAGCGTTTGCCGTCAACCAAATTGTAGCGTAGCGTTTCGAACGCAAGAGGACTTCTCTCGATGGCAAAAACACCTTGGCAACCTGCTTGCAAAAGGCCAAGCGAAAGTCCGCCACAGCCAGCGAAAACGTCTGCAAAACGAATAGTGGTGGGTATTTTGTCCATGACAGCAAGGAGTTTGGTGGCGCGCTGCGCGCATATTATACTATTCTGACATGAACATCGAAAAATGTCCAGGTGCTCCCGTGTCGGGACATCGAATTGTCCTGTTCCGGGAAAAGCTGCTGGCCTGGTTTCCCGATCACGGACGGGCACTCCCATGGCGAGAAATGGGGGCTAGGCTTTACGTATTGTTATTGGTGGAAGTGCTGTTGCAAAGGACTCGTGCAGAAACCATCGCAGCCTTCCTACCCCGGTTCCTCGATCGATACCCTGGCTGGAAAGAGCTCGCCACAAGCAATCTCGACGATCTCGCGGAGACGCTGAAACCCATCGGGCTTTGGCGACGTCGTGCTCGCCCATTGCAAGGCTTGGCACGGGAATTGATAGCTCTCGGGGAACAATGGCCCAAGCAGCGTGAAGTGCTGGAACAGATGCCAGCTGTTGGGCAGTACGTTGCAAATGCTGTCCTGCTGTTTGTTCACGGCGAGCCACATCCCTTGATGGATTCCAGCATGGCCAGGTTGTTGAGGCGGTATTTCGTAATTCACCCCGAAAAAGCCGATATTCGCTATGACAAGGCTCTGCATGCCGTTGCATACAGGGTGCTCGCGAAAGGGCGTGCCACGGAGCTGAATTGGGCAATGCTCGACATCGCGGCAAGCTACTGTAAACCCCGGCAACCCGAGTGCCCCGACTGCCCGCTTAGGCGGAGTTGCATGCATGGCCGTTCCGCATCAGGGCGCTCCAGATAGGCCGCAATCCTAAAACCGGGAAAACAGTTCCCGTGCCAGAGAAGCGGGTGCCGCATTTCAAGTCGGGCAGTGCGAGCTGCGGGAACGTGTGGATGGCGGGGATAACAAATGCCTTCCTCTTCATCGTAGCTAACATCCCTACGCGCTTCGCGCCGAACATCCTTAACCTTGATGCTCATCATCGCTTAAGCCCAGTCTGTGCAACAATTTCGCCGCCCACAGTGTGGTCTGCCCACGCGTGCCGACCTTCTCCCTTGGTGTGAGCAGCTTCGGCAAACGCTCACAGGAACAAACGCCAGCCAACCCCCATTCAGTTTCATGATCCCAGTGCCCACTAGCATCGACGAGACTGTCCAGCATGCCCTTTACGGATGACTCAATATCTTTGAACAACACGTGGACCTTGAAGCGAAGCGCCATCAGGGACAATGCAACACCACCTGTGCGCTCCACATCAATCAGCACAATGGGCGGAGCATCCGGCAAGGTGATTGTCACTACCAAAGCTGTGCGCGGTTTTCGGTTTGCCATTGAGAACACCCGCCCTGTTTTGATCTGGCACAGTGACATCGCAAATTGAGCTTCTGGCAACCGGTCCGTCATGATCTGAACCGTGTTGGCCAAGGCTTCCAAGTCTCCCAGACAGTCCCAGGTTGCCGGCGTCAGCACCTTGAAGTCCAGCGGTTGAAGGTTTCCGGAGCCACTCTGTTCTCCCGCGCTAACCTTGACGGTTTGGTGTTTATCGACACGTAAACCGCTAGAGGCGGAAGCTATTTGCTTGGAGTTGCCTGGTTTCTCAACATCGATCAGCAATTTATTGACTGTGATGTCACGGTCGAAGCCCGACTGCTTCGAGTACATATCCGTCGTCTTCTGGCCGTTGTCAGATGTGCTTCCGTCCTGGCCGTCATCTAATTGGTAGTCATAGACAATATTTTCCTGCGGCGTGCCGTTTTCGGAATCGTCAGCGCCTGAATCGGTACATATCTCGCTTCCGCCTGCATCGCGCACGACATGCTTAAGCGATGGGTGACCGTATTGCAGCCTGTCGCAGGGGTGGCACTTGCCGGTCAGGTGCAAAAGTTCAAGCACCAGCCAGCGGTTGCCATGCCGCACCCCCCGGAATTTCCAAACCGAGTTCTTCAAGGGCGGGGGCATGAAAGTCACATACGCCTGCCCCTGACTTTGCAGGTGAACGCTATCCCAGGCTCGCCGCGCGTCGGGGTCAAGCGCGACCCAGGCGAATTCCTGGACGAACTGGCGCGATAGACAGTGCTTGGGCATGTCGGCCGTGAATTGCAACACCAGTTCAGGACGGTAGCCGGGAACATCCGGGTGGAACAGCAAATTCAGGGCACCTGGCCGCATTAGGGCATTGGCCAGAGTGCGGTTGTGCAGGAACAGGTAGCGGACCAGTTCGATGGCAGGTATGAGGATTTCAGCCTGTGGTGTGCGGTAGCGGAATAGTCGCTGGATGCCACCTTCTTTACCATCGAAAGAATAAAGCTCCGGTGGAATATCGGCCGAGGTGATTTCCTCATACTTAGACACATCGGAAATCGTCGCGGCGCCGACCATACCGCGTACCGACAACGACAATAATTCACCGCCGGCGAAAGCCCTGCCCAAAGTAAGCAAAGGAAACATACCGATGGGCAGCAGGCGCATATGAAACCGGCCTGATGACATGCCGCGCACGACTGCGCGAACAAACCACGCTTCTTTCTCGTTGCGCGTGAGGCCAGCAAGCCAGTACAGCTCGACATGTTCCGAACCAAGTTTTGCTAAGTGCGCGACGAATAGCCGGCTCATGCCGTATCACGCCAGAAAGTCGATTCGGCTTCGAGGGCGCTATTGATCTTATTAATGCTTTCCGAACGCAGTCCAGCCTTGCGCATCACCTTCCAGGCTTTAACTGGCCCACCGTCCAGTTCCAGTTCGATGATAGCCCAGTGGATGCGGCGAAGCTGAAATTCTTCGACATCCTCTACGGCTTGATCCAGGAAGGCCATCGTCTGCGGCAAAAGATGTCTACGCTTGAGGAGCCAGCCACGGAGATTGGCTCGGCGCTCCAATTCGGCGACCATGATGCGAACCGGTGGAATTTGCTTGCTGATGATGGCAACCAGCACACTGAGTTTTGCGGCCCAAGCACGATCAATCTCAACCCAATCGTGGTGTGCGTGAGCGGATTCCCTCTTGCTGGGCGACGATAGCTCATCAGGTAACGGCATTTCCACCGACTTCTGGTTGGCCATATTTTTTGATGATATCCGGCCAGATGGAACGAGTGCCCAAGGAACAGCAACACCTAAATTCCGAGCAAGAAGAACTACAGTCTTTGGTTCAAGCTGTAACATGCGTCCGGTTTCGCGCAGACTGGAACCTGACACGACAAGTTTGCGTAACGCTGGCTCCAGCAACGGCCCATAGCGCAGGAATCGCGGCGGCCCCAACGTGTCGGTTGTCGAATAGAGGCAGCGGGTATAGGCATAGCCACACGAGCACGCAAACACGCCCACGATGTTTTTACGATTGCGATGCTGGGTCATCGATTTGATCGGTGCCGGCGAGGAGTGCTGTGCGAGCGGGTTCAGGCATGGCCACGGCCCCGTCCCGAACGGTGAAATTTTCCGTTCGCGCTGCGCCAGAAAATCCTGCACCAGCAGGTGATAAAGCGGATGGTTAGCCGTGCGGCGATTTCGCACCATCGCCATGAGCCAATTGCCAGCGAATTCATTTGCATCCATTACGTTGGGCAGCAACCTCAGTGTCCGACCATAGAAGCGGCGGAACTCTTCGTCGAACCGCTGTTGATCCATGGTGGAGATCGAATGCGCCAGACCTGTTTCCAGCATCTGGCTTCGATAAAGGGCTGTCCAACCAGTGAAAGTGCGAGACATAGGCGGATTGTCCAGCAGTTCGGCGCTGAGGGAAGCAAGGCGTTGCAAGTGGGACACCACCGCGTGCTCTATCACAGGAAGGATTGGGCGCGCTTGGGGAGGGCAATTCTCTGGCGTGGCCGCGACAAATTCATGACGGCTGTACTGCGAGAAAGAAACCAAGCTTTCCCGCAGGGGGCACGCATGCCTCGGGCAAACCAAAACACTGGGCAACTGGTGATCCCGGCACCAGTAAAGTTCTCCATGACAGAGGAGCATTTCTCGCGTGCATTCCGGGCAGAAGCGCAACCGATTGATTCGCGGGACACGGAAAGCAACAAGCCCCAAGCGAATGTGCAGGTTCTCGACTGTTCCACGCTTCATCGCCTGCCGCACATTAGCTTGCAATGAGGGCGGTTCGAACGCAATGAAGTACGGGTAAAGCGTAAGGGTGTCGATCATACGATCGACCGTCAGGCCTCGCTCTGGCGGGATGCGATTCGCTAATAATTGGAGATGCCCCTGCAGATCTAAAGTCGCGACTACCTTCCGATTGCCGAAAAGGGTTTCCAGCGTGTGCATCGGACCGGGTAACCCTACGTGTCGGTGATAGCGCGCCAGCACGCTGTACAACAGCTCACAGGGATAAATGGAGGGAAAATACGACAGCACCACCAACCCTCATGCTGCAATGTCTAATAGCGACTTGACCATGCCGGCCGCAAGCAAGGCTTCATAACCGGACTGGCCAGCCTGTTTGCCAAGCGCGACGATGCGGCGCAGATCCTGCTCCGGCTGAACCGCTGGTTCCGACGGCTTTGCGGCTTTCTGCTTTCTTGGTCTCAAGGGCCGGGCCGCCAGCCTTTCCGAGATCGCCGCCATTAGTAACAGCGGGTCGGCAGATGGATGCTGTACCCGAGCTTCGTTGATCAACACCTGCGCAACGTCGTCGGCGACACCGAGTGAACGCAAGGCCGCCAGGATAGGATCATGGCCATCTTGGTTCTGTTCGGGCACTCGCGTTTCATTCACAGCAGGATCTCGCACAACCTCAGAAAGTTGCGACTGCATAGCAGAGGCCATCACCTGCTCGATATGCGCCTGCAGCGGCAACAGGTCGTCGTACTTCAGGAGAGCCTTGGCATCGTTCGTCCTGAGAGCATCGAGCATCGGTCGCACGATGCGGAAGTCTTCACGGGCAACTTTGCGCAGAAGCCGCGGCGTCAGAATTTCCGGCGTGCCGCGCACATCGCCAATACCGACCACCCGTAACTGTGAGAGCATGAACAGCTTAACGACAATGTCCAGGATGCCTTGGCTCTCGTCATACAGCACATCCCGAATCTCCGGGCTGATTGAAGTAAAATCACGTGTCCACTGATATTTCCAGAGTTGATCGATAAAGTAATCCCAAGCTTTGCCCTTCAGCAGACGATCCCAAACCAATGAACCCAGGCCGCTCGCCCTTCTCGCCTGTCGGAAGTTCTCCTGCAGCATCGGCACCGCGCTGAGCGTACCGATCAGGATCACCGGCACGCCGATGGTGTTGACGAGCGTGACCAGAAAATTCAGCAATGCATCCGGACCTATCTTGGCCTTGTTCAAGTGCTGGATTTCGTCGATCACCAGTACCCCGAGTGCATGCAGGTTGGCCACGTGCGCCATGTGCACCATCATCTCGTCCACGCTTGCACGGCTGCGGCCATATGCGTTGAAGTAATTGGTGCCGAGCAGCCGGTCCACGGCTGAGAAGAAGTTGATGCACAACTGCTTGGGCGAACCCTGAGACGGGCAATCAAGTTTGAGCCAGACGATCTGTATCAGACTGAAAGGCTCCGAATGCTGGATACATTGTGGGTATTGGTGCAGTACCTTCTCGATTGACTTCGACTTGCCAATGCCGGAGCAGCCCGTAAGAGCGAAGCTGGCGGCAGTGTTCTCCACCGGATGGCGAGCCGAAATATGCAGAGACTTCGCTTCGATCCGCTCAGCCCCGTTTTGCAGATGGCGGATGTAATCATGTGTCAGCGGGTTGCGTCCGATATAGCCTTGCCGCAACAGCATGCCAAAACGTTCAGCCAATTGCAGCTGTCGTTCCAGCGGCTCAAAATATCGACCCAAGCGCATGATGCAGTGTTTGCGCAATTGCGCTGGATAGGAACGCTCCCGTTCGTCGAACTCCGGATAGGACGCCAGGGTCATCAGCATGTCCCGCTGAGACAACAACGGCGGCAGCTTGGCTATGAATGGATTGTCTTGGTACTCAGGCAGCATCGGCAATTCATCGTTTTGCATCGTCGTCTCCTAAGCTGCCCAGAATTTCCATGATGTCTGGCTCGCTGTAGTCGTCGGTGCCTGGCCCCGGAAAAGGCAGAATGTCCGCACCCTTGGCAGGTGCTGGTTTGTCAGAATCGAAACGGAAGGTTTCGGTCTTTCGGTTAGCTTCCTTTTCATCGGCGCGATGCGTGTGGATGTTTTTGGTACGGCTGGCGGCACTCTCGGCGCTTGGTTCACCTTTCAGCTTCACCGCGCCGGCGACGATATCCTCGATGCCTGCGGCCAAGTCAGCCGAAGCAAGCTGCTGCCGGTGCTGACGTTTTGCCGAGACCTGTTGTTCTGCCTGTTGCTGCTGCCCTATCTCCCAAATCGACATTTGCCGGTGCGCACGGCTACGTTCTGTCATCGTACAGGTCTGAAATTGCATCGACACATGGTTATCATGCAGATAGATTTCATCCACGTTGCGTGGATCGTAGGAAATTTTGACCTTCCAAGTCCCACTCTGACGGGCGCGATCAAACCATCGTTCCTCAACCGCTTTCTGACAGGTGTAGAAATCACCCTGAAATCGGATGCCGTTTACCGTAACTGTTGCCTCAGCTACCGGCAAAAGACTGAAACGCACCAAATCTTCTGGATACTGGCGCAGGCAGCCGCTACGGTTGGCTATACCCCACTCCCAAAGATCAATCGGTACGGCAGGTATGTTGTCGGCAGCAAGGTCACGATCCTTGTCGTAGCGTTTTATCTCGTGCTGGTTGTTGTAGTACAGCACGCACTCGATGATGATCTGGGTGAACTGGTCCAGGTCGAGCACAGCATCCAGCCGATAATCCTTGCCGCCACGCGCGCGGAAATCTACATCGATGTAGCCTGGCATATAAGGCTTGAACTTGGCGGGTATTAAGCGAAAACGCTGTTCAACAATACCTTTCCAGTCACCCCGGTACGCCGCCGCAGTTTCAACGGTGACGTTGAAACTGTTGATCAGCGTCTCGATCATGCGGCTTTCGATCTCGCCCCTGTCGCCGAGAATAGTCGCCGGCAAATGGCGACACGGCCATTCTTCTGGCTCAATACTACGACCGAATTTTTTGCAGAACGCCTGTTTATCCGAAGCAGTGTTCGCCAGAGCCATCATCGCGCCGACCCAGGACGGCCCCTCCAGTCCAATGTAAATACCGGTAATCATCCGACTGAACACGTCGATGACGATATACAGCACCGGCCGACCGATAATTCTGTGACGATCCATGCGCGAAACCAAATATACGTCGGCAATCGTCGCGTCAATCTGGTACCGAGCACCCGGACCCCAGACTTCTGCCGTCGATGTACCCAGCAGACCGCGCAGATCTTTGTCGTAGATACGCGGCTTCAGTCGCTTACGCTTAATGTGGAGTCGGTCGTTGTCCTGTTCTAGCCAGTAATTGAACTGACCGAATGTGGGAAATCCCGTTGCAGCCATATCGACGTTCGGGCTGTGCGTAACACCCCCTGTTTCGGGATTGATTGTGCGTTCGCAGAAGAAATCCTTGATCATTTGATCATACGCGCCGCGCAATGTGAATTTGACCTGCATAACGTAGTAGCGCGCAACTGCGACGCGGAAGATTTTTCTAGTGTCATCGCCGATATTGATCCCCGGAAGGTCACCGAACTTTCGGGGGCGACCACGCTTGATATTACTTTTCGTTGAACGTGTTTTACCCCTACCACCAGAGTTGGGGTAATCTGGCAACAGCGCATTGGGAGTCAGTCCACGTTGCCAGTAGCGATGCAAATATCGATAAATCGTCTTATGCGTTGAACCGTGTTGCTGGACACATTTGATGATCAGTTCCCAGCGACGATCTGCGTAATAGATAGTGGGTTCATCAATCACTAATGCTTCAATGATGCCCCACGCTTTAGTTCGAATTTTCCTTGATTTCTCAGGGAGTGACGCCTCATTCACAACGACAAAATATGGATCTGCAGTCAACAGCTTGGCTTTACCCGTATCGATGTCATCCAGCAAAACATTAATCTGCGCAATTTCCGGTTTCGCCCCTAGCGTATTGATATCAAACGTAACGGCCAATGGCTGCGTCGGGTGCAGCCAGAGAATACGAATGACCTTTCCGTCCCCCTCAATATATTCAAGCAAATCGTTCCGCAATAGCATCAGGCAATTCTCCTGATAGGAGTTTCTAACGCAGCGGTACTGATTGCACTGACTGGATTGTTTAGATCAAACTTTGCGTCCAGATCAATGCCGATCACCTTGTTCGCAGCCAGATGCCGAATGACCATCAGTGCTTCACCTGCCGCAAAACCCTGCGAACTTTCCAGATAACGCACAAACTGTTTGATGATCATGTCCCTTTTCTGTGGAAGACAGGCAATGAGCCGGGCACACCGATCCTCCCAGTAGCCGGTATACGGCGTGACTAGATGCTCCAGTGATTGCATCTCATGCAACCAGCGCAGATTTTTGATGCGTTGCTTTGGCAGATCATGATCGGTGATTAACCCCCAATCAGTACCCTTCCAGTCGCTCCAATATCGACGATCAATCTCCAGCTTTTCCAGCGTGCGCCCATCGTCCAACTCGCTGGCCGGCTTCACTGTACGCACAATCAACGTGCTTCCATTCTCCGTTTTAACATCGACCAAAAAATCTGTTGTCATCACAATGTCCGCCTTGCTCTGCCTGTCCATGGGATGACTTATTCCCATTTTTGCAGCGATGCTCCGGGTCATGTCCCGATCCAACGGAAACTGCTCGCGGATGTCAGTGACAGCGTTCGACCAGTCGAGCAGCAGGAATACTGCCGTCTCCATATCCGACAACAGGTGATGCTCTCGCCCCGTCTTGGCACTATGAATACGCGAAGACCTGCCAAGCGAGGATACGTCGTGCACCGTTAACCACGGACGGTATTCAGCGCCACTACCTTGACCTCGGCCCTCCTTCACGAAACGGGCAATTTTATCTTCGTCTATACCGTATCTACGTTTTGCCATGCAACATTTCCCCCGCAAACCTGCGCGGCATCAGCCTGACGGCAATAAGCCATCAATCTTTAAGGAGAAATCCGAAGGGCGGCGAACCGCCCTCAGATATCAGGATTAACGTTTGCTGTCAGGCGTGATCTTTACCGGCGTCCACACATTCCCCGGTTTGGTGGTTGGTGGAAGTGGCTTGTTATCCGGCACCGTGGTGAAGTTCGGATGTTTCCCGCCCTTGGGTCCAATTTCCTGATATATGCCACCTTGGTTGCCTGTGCTTTGGCCTGGTTTTTTGCTCATAAATACCTCCAATAAGTTTGAAGCAGTGTTGATTTTAAGATAAACATTTTTACGAACATTGCGGTTGGGCGAGCAAGTTGTCGTTCCATACTCCATCCGCGTATGTGCGCAGATAAGCGGCACGCCCTGACGGGCGAACCACACCCACATCCGCACGTTTGCCCGTGCGAGAATCTTTCACAAAAAAGGTGTTTGTTTTCGCATCAATACTCTCAACCACCTGTGCCGTTACCCATTTCCATGGAGTGGCTGGGTTGCCGACGTGCGTGATGTGTTCGTGCGTGCCGTTAGTCTGCGATTTCGTAATGCAGGTAATTTGAACGTCTGTCATGCTGGATTCCTTGTGGCGGTAGCACTAGAAATTAGCGCCTTCACTAGTCATGGCTCTATTTGAGGGGGGCATTCAGACAATTTTTATATTAATTTTTCTGCTGTCTGTATAGTGTGAAAAAAGAGCCTGTATAGATGCAGGGGGATGATTGATAAATACACAACAAAAACGCGATGTTCTCACCCTGGGCGAGCTGAAAGGCAAGCTGAGCAACTTGTCTGATGCCGAATGGATCAAGCTCGGCAGGGCCTCCGACGCACTGTGCTGGGGACTTGCCATTCAAGGCCAGGACCTATTGAATGAAATATTCTGCCGGGCCTTGGAAGGCAAAAGGAAATGCCCGGTCGATGTCCAGGTTGTGGTGTTTCTTATTCGTGCCATGGAAAGTCATGTCTACGCTTACCTAAAAAAACGGAGTCACGACGCACTTGAGCAGGCTGTTATGTCTAACGATAGCGATCCTGAAAATTCGGACATCGTTATCGAACTGCGGCCTAACATGGATACGCCTGACGAAATTTTGCTAGCGAAACAAACATTAGAGAAAATTGACCAATCATTTAGTGGCGATGAAAAAGCACAAATGGTGTTTATGGGGCAAATCGACGGCCTTTCCCCCCAAGAACTTCAGGAAGTCGCCGGGCTGAGCCCTGTCGAATATGCCAGCACCCTGAGATCCATCCGACGCAGACTCGACAAACTGGATGCTGAAGGATTATTCAAATGACAGAAAAACCAATAGACCCTCGTTATCAACTTCGCAAAATTTCTGATTTGTTCATTGATGATCTGCTTGCAACTTCAGATGCTGACATCTTGGCGGAAGCGGCGAAGGATATTTCTACCAAAAATGCCGGAGAAAACGCGAAAGCAGCATATCAGCGTGCGCTACAGACCTCCGGACAAAATAGGCTACAAGCGGCTCGCCGTGCAATGGAACTGGAGCGTGAGAGCACAAAAACGGATTTACATCCGTGTGGCATGGATGCAGGAAAAGCACGGAAAATACTTGAAAAATTCGCGGCCAACGATCCTGATTTCGGTAGCAAAATCACTCTAGCAGCTCGTAATCTACAGGACATCCCTGACTCGGAAGTTTTGAGCATAATTCTCGATCTGAAACGCTTAGGCGCACTGCCTGCTGACGGAGAATTGTGAGAGCACATCCTTCCCTGTCTAAAGCCGAATGTCGGCTTTTGGATTTAGGCATTACTGAACCAGGATCGATTGATGTTGAAGCGATTGCGTGGGACGAAGGGGTAAGGGTTCAGTATGGCGATTTAAGTGGATGTGAAGCCAGGTTGGTTGGTTTTGGGGATCGCGGAATTGTCACCATCCGAAAAGATTCTGATGAGCGGAGAAAGCGGTTCTCCCTCGCCCATGAGTTAGGTCACTGGAATTACCATCGGGGCCGATCATTTGCGTGTCGAGCTGACGATTGGGTTGCCGGCTACAGCACCAAACCAACTGAAGAACGCGAGGCCGATGGGTATGCTGCGGATTTATTGATGCCCGCTTACATGTTCAAACCGTTATCGCGCGCTATCAAACGCCCTACGTTCGATGGCATACAGGATTTGGCTGATCAATTCAGAACCAGCCTTACTGCTACCGCTATCCGGTTGGTTGACATCAATGTGTGGCCGTTACTTTTAGTCTGCCATTCGGCGCAGGGCCGCGTTTGGTTTAAGCGCTCGAAAGACATACCTGACAGGTGGTTTCCGCAAAAAGAGCTGGATGAGGACTCTATTGCATTTGATAGATTGTTTGGTAACAAAGACCGGGTTCGATCCCAGAAGATTAACGCAGATGCCTGGTTTGATCGTCGCGAAGCTGATCGTTTTGAAATTGTTGAAGACGCTATCCGTATATCAAGCAGCCAAGTCCTGACACTTCTATGGTTAGAAAACGATGACATGCTAGAAGAAAAGGATCGGTAAGGACCTTTCCCAAATTTCAGTTTCTCATTCAGACTATTATATTTACTGCGCGTCCATCTCAGTGCATATTCCACTGAAAACACCACTCATATCGATTACAAACCCACCACCTATAACGATGTAAAGTCGGCCACCTGTTCGAATCAAAGCCCACCCGCCCCAGCGATGTTGCGTTTTCATTGGCTACTGACAGTCTGCGTCGTGCCCGGAAGGTACAGTCCTGATTGCCGGTTCCTCGGCCTTTGCGGACGATTGCTCTTTGTCGCAGATTCGGATTGAATGACTGCTTTGTGGCTAGCTGGGAGAGCTGCCGCAATCGGCCAGAAGCAGGCATTTGAGAATGTCCGCGAAACTGAGCGTGTTTCAGTGGTAATGATAACAAGGCAGACACTATCCATAACTCAGCCCATAAGCCAACTATAAGTGGCCTATCCAACGATGAAGCGCTTGACCTGGTCGCGCAGTTCGTAGATCAAGCCTCCGATGACGCCAACCTTGAACTCGTCGATCACGCACTTTACCTCGCCGACGAATTGGAGGCGCGCGGCCTTCAACCACCCGAGATGGCACTGCTCGACTACTTCCGTGCAAACGCATGGGCGTCTCGCTACCAGCAGCGGCTCGGTGATCGTGCGGCTGTTTGGAACTTCGAGCAACCCGAAGTGTGCCAACAGGTGTTTCTGCTACGACGCGTGATGAATAACCCCGGGTTCGTTGCGATGGACGCGATCCGCCGTTGTCAAGTCCTGACCAACCTCGCCAACCAACTCGACACGCTTGGCCGCTTTGTTGAGGCACGCGCATATTGGAGTGCCGCGCTTACGATAGACTCAAGCTTCTGGATGGCGCGCGCCAACCGAGGACGCGGGCTCATGCACTATGCCGCCGCGCTATACGATCCAGGACACGCCGAGGTATTTGCCTTCCACGCCCACTGCGATCTCGTCCAAGCGGTGGAATTGGTCTCCAAGCACCCACATCTTGGCGACTATCGGCTCATCTCTTTCTTCTCGAAGTCGGCGGAACAGATCGCGCACCACTACGACATCGAGGCGATCGGCAAGGCGCACAAGCCAGATGACTGGGACATGGGCACGGAGCCGACGGAGCGCGCATATCGCCGCTGGTGCCTCGACAACATACTGTTCCTCAACCCCCTAAACGACATTGAGGTGGCCTCAATCGCGGCGCGCGACATCATGAGCCTGCCGAACTTCACCACAGCGATCAACGAGCCGCCGATCGTGGTCGGTATGTTCAACGAACTGAAGCAGGGGTTCGCATCGGCGCGATGGATACTGTGGGAAGGTTTCCAGTCACACAGGTCACATTTGTCCGACCGCGAGGTGTTGCTCTATAACACGCTGGACTATCCAGCGTATGGGCTGTCGGTCGAAAAGGTTAAGATCGCGTTTCGAATGGCCTACTCGATCCTCGACAAGATCGCCTACTTCCTGAATCACTACCTTGCGCTGGGTATTCCCGAGAAGCGCGTCAACTTCAGAACGATCTGGCGTGAGAAAGATAACGGGCCGGTGCGCGATCGCTTTGCGAAGTCAGAGAACTGGTCGTTCCGCGGCCTGTTCTGGTTGAGCAAGGATTTATTCGAAGAGGACATGCGGGACTCGATGGAACCGGAAGCGCACGCCCTGGCTGATCTGCGCAACCATCTCGAGCACAAGTACGTGAAGGTCCATGAGATGCTGTTGCCCTCCAAATCGGTAGGCGATCCTTTCCACGACACGTTAGCTCACGCGATCACCCGGTCTGACCTCGAACGGCGGACGCTGCGCCTCGTGCAACTGGTCCGGTCGGCACTCATCTACCTCTCGCTCGGAATGCATCGGGAGGAGCAAGAGCGTGGGAAGGGTAAGGAGGGGTTGACGGCAACGATGCCACTCGATCCGTGGCGTGACGAGTGGAAACGCTAACCAAGCGCCGACGCTATGCCTGGGATAGCGCATGTGCCTACCTCCTGATCCGCTTGCCACCTGCGCGATCGTCCGCTATACCGGGTCGAGTAAGGAAGTACGGGGTTCAAGTGGAATCGGTGGCGGGTTGGGGGTTGCGTATTCGTATCAGCAGATACTGCTTAGCTCCAGCACGATCCAACTTTATTTTGTACGCGCCAACTTTATTAGTTGCGATACAACTTTATTTTATGCCGACACCGACAGGCTCCTAGGCTTTCGCCTATTCCACGGTAACCGATTTTGCCAGATTTCTTGGCTTGTCCACGTCCGTTCCCTTTTGCAGGGCGGCATGATAGGCCAGCAACTGTAGCGGCACCGTGTGCAGGATCGGACTCAGCAGTCCGGCATGCTCCGGCAGCTTGATCAGGTGGACGCCTTCCTGTGCCTGCATCTGGCTATCCTGGTCAGCCAGCACGTACAGCTCGCCGCCGCGAGCGCGGACTTCCTGCAGGTTGGATTTCAGTTTTTCCAGCAAGGCATCGTTGGGGGCGATCGCGACCACCGGCATGTCGCTGTCGACCAGCGCCAGCGGACCATGCTTAAGTTCTCCCGCCGGATAGGCTTCGGCATGGATGTAGGAGATTTCCTTCAGCTTCAGCGCGCCTTCCATGGCGATCGGGTAATGCAGTCCGCGGCCGAGGAACAGGGCGTGCTGCTTGAATGCGATGCGCTCCGCCCACAGCTCGATCTGCGGCTCGAGCAGCAGCACCTGGTTGACCATCGCAGGCAGGTGGCGCAGCGCTTCGAGGTGCGCCTTTTCCTGCTCGGCGCTGATGCGGCCGCGCAGCTTGCCCAGCACCAGCGCCAGCAGGAGTAATGCGGTCATTTGGGTGGTGAAGGCTTTGGTGGAGGCAACGCCAATTTCAGGGCCCGCACGAGTCAGAAAGCGCAGCCCCGATTCGCGTACCAGCGCGCTTTCAGGGGCGTTGCAAATGGACAGGCTATGAGTGTGGCCGAGGGCTTTGGCATGTTTTAGCGCCGCCAGGGTGTCAGCCGTTTCGCCCGACTGGGAGATGGTCACGATCAGCGCACTGGGGTTGGGCACGCTGTCGCGGTAGCGGTATTCGCTCGCCACTTCGGCGCTGCACGGAATTCCCGCAACGCTCTCAAGCCAGTAGCGCGCCACCATCGCGGCGTGAAAACTGGTGCCGCAGGCAATGATGGTGACACTGTCGACCGCGCCGAGCACTTTGCTCGCTTGCTCGCCGAAGATTTCCGGGTTGAGGTCGCCATGGCTCAGCGCCTCTTCCAGGGTTTCCGCCAGGGCGCGAGGCTGCTCGAAAATTTCTTTCTGCATGTAGTGCCGGTAACCGCCCAGCTCCGCGCGGTCCGCGCTGAGTTCGCTGATTTGCACCTGCCTGGATACCGGCTTGCCGCTCCGGTCGACAATCCTGAAGTCGAGCAGGCCGATATCAGCCACGTCCCCCTCTTCCAGGTAAACCACTTTTTGCGTAACCGGGAGTAATGCCGAAACATCGGAAGCGATGAAGTGCTCCTCGATGCCCACACCGATCAGCAGCGGACTGCCCTCACGCGCGCACACCATGCGATTCGGCTCATCGGCACAGATCACGCCGATCGCGTAGCTGCCCTTGAGTTCGGTGACGGCCTTGCGGGTAGCCAGGAACAGGTCCTTTTCCTGGCGGAAATGGAAATGGATCAAATGGACGATGACTTCGGTGTCGGTATCGGAAGTGAACTGGTAGCCGATTTCGCTTAGCCGCTGGCGCAGCGCTTCGTGGTTTTCGATAATCCCGTTGTGCACCACGGCAAGTGATTCCTCACTGACATGGGGGTGGGCGTTGCGTTCGCTGGGTATGCCATGAGTCGCCCAGCGAGTATGGGCGATGCCGAGGCGGCCATGCGTTTTCCGGGTTTTGATTTCCGCTTCCAGCTCGGCCACGCGCCC
>JAIOJM010000284.1 GCA_019911785.1 Sulfuricella sp.
CATCAGTTCGATCACGCCGGCCGGTACATAGGCAGCGGAGGCGAGCATGTCGTCCCTGGTGAGTTTCAGTGCCGTCATGGTTTTCTCGCAGGCGACGATCTTGACGCCATCTCCGACCGCCTCATCGATCCGGTTTGCCACCGCCGAGTCGAATTTAAGCATGCCTATCCCCGGGCCATAGACCACGATTTCAAGGTCCACATTCTTGGCGCCCAGTTCCTGCTGCACATTCTTGGCGTTGTTGAGTGCAAGGTTCCATATTTTCGGGTCGCCTGCGCTGACCTGGAATACCACTTTTTGCTTCTCCGCGGTAGCTTGCGGGGTGGGCGCTTCGACGGCCCGGGCGGCGCTCGAAGCGAAGGACAGTGCCAGTGCGAACGCCGTGGCGAGTACCTGGAATTGACGTAGGTATTTCATGATGTGTTGTCTCCATTTGTAATAATTGAGTTGTAGCGGTGTACTGCCACTGCAATTGTGGACGGCTGGAGCAGGGTTTTTATTCCACATTTTTAACATTAAATAATTTCCGGCGATGGAATATTCTCATTGGCTGTCGCGTCGTATACTTGTAAGTTCAATATTCAGGTCGAGATTCCGATTGCGATGAAAATTCTTTCCCTGTTCAGCCGCTCCCATGTCTTCCACGACCAGTTGGAGCAAAGCCGGGTACGCCTATACCGGGTTGCGTACTCCTGGAGTCATGATGCGGCGCTGGCGGATGATCTGGTGCAGGAAACCCTGTCCAAGGCACTGAAGAATGCGAGTCAGTTGCGCGCCCCGGAACTGCTGAATAGTTGGCTGTTCAGCATCCTGACCAACTGCTGGCGCGATCATTTCCGGCAACACCGGGAGATGGAGGATATTGATGAAATAGAGGATTACCGCTGTGTGCACGAAACCACGCCGGAAGATGAGCATGTGCAGACCCAGATTGTGGGCCGGGTGCGCGGGGCGGTGGCCAGGCTCGCGCTGGGCCAGCGCCAGGTGCTGACGCTGGTGGATCTGGAAGAGTTTTCCTATGTCGAGGTCGCTGCCATCCTGGAGATTCCGGTCGGCACCGTGATGAGCCGCTTGTGTCGTGCGCGGCGGGCGTTGAAGGAAATGTTGCAGGAACTTGCCCCAGTGCAGTCCGCGCCCATCAGCCAAATCAGGAGAATAAAATGAAGCAGGATGATCAAGGCGTTTCGGACGAATTCCTCAATGCATTTGTGGATGATCAACTCGACGGGGCTGAAAAAAGCCAGGCCTTCGATGCGATCGAGCATGATGAGGCACTGAAGGAACGGGTGTGCGAACTGCGCGGGCTGAAGGAGAGGATGCGGCACGCCTACGAGCACCCTCCCGCACGGGGCAGATCGGCGGTGAAAGGGCGGCGCTTGCGTACATCCCATCTTCAGGCGCTGGCTGCTTGCCTGCTGCTGTGCATCGGCGGAGCCTCCGGCTGGTTCGCCCACACCTGGACAGGGATGGGGGGCGACGGGGAAATGATGCGTCTGCTCCGGAGCGTGCAGCGCAACGATGTCGGGGCGGAGCCCCAAAAAATCATTGTTCACGTGGGTTCATCCAATCCGGTCCGGCTCAAGACGGCCCTGGACGAAACCGAGAGCCTGCTGGATAGCTCTCGGCGGTCCGGTCGAAAACTCCAGATTGAAATCGTTGCCAATGGCGGAGGTGTCGATTTGCTGCGTGCGGATGTTTCTCCCTATGCCCAGCGTATCGGCTTGATGCAGGAAAAATATCCCAACCTCGGTTTCATGGCCTGTGGCCAGACCATCAAGAAACTCCAGGAAAAAGGGGTGGACGTGCAACTGCTACCGCATACCGGGGTTGCCACTTCCGCCTTGGACCAGATCACCCTGCGCCTGAAGGAGGACTGGGTTTACATCAAGGTATGAGAATTTCCTGAGTCTTGCCTTACCTGCGCATCTGTTTGCTGCAGATCGCGGCAATTGCCAAATCGGTTTGGGCTCCGCATCCGCTTTCCTGATCTATACTTAAAAAATGTAGTAATGGAAAAGGAAGGCAGCATGAATATCTGCATGATCGGCCTCGCTAGTTCGGATGGAGCCGTGATGCGGCGGCTTGTTCCATGGTGAAGATATGACCCCCCCGCAACTTTGCCGCTGGTATCTTTTTTCTTCGGAGCAGTCCTTGCAGACTGAAGCCGTCAGCATGATTGCCCGTGCCGCCGAGCAGGCGATTACGGGCTCCGGCGCCTTCCGTGTGGTGCTGGCCGGCGGCCATACTCCACGCGCCCTGTATGAGCGGCTGCGAGCTTTAAAGACTGACTGGGAAGCCTGGCATATCTATTTCGGCGACGAACGTTGCCTGCCCGCTGTCGACCCCGAGCGCAACAGCTCCATGGCGCGGGATGCCTGGCTGGACCATGTTCCGGTGCCGCAAAAGCAGATTTATGCAATTCCGGCCGAAAGGGGTGCAAAAGCAGCTGCGACAGCCTATTCCGCCACCTTGAAGCAGGTTGGTGAGTTCGATCTGGTGCTGCTCGGGCTGGGCGAGGATGGCCATACTGCCAGCCTGTTCCCCGGCAACGATTGGGGCCAGGAGGTGGATTCTCCCGTGGCTCTGCCGGTATTCGATGCGCCCAAGGTCCCGGCAGAGCGGGTGAGCTTGAGCGCCTGGCGCTTGAGCCAGGCAAAGCAGGTGTTGTTCCTGGTGATCGGGGAGAGCAAGCATGAAGCCGTGATGAACTGGCGCGCCGGAGCCAATATCCCCGCCCGCGCCATCAAGCCCCTGCTTGGGGTGGATGTGCTGGCCGAAAGCGTCCTGCTTAAGGAGTAACTGCGTTGGACGGCAATCCATCCTCTGGCGTTGCGTCCTGGTAGTCAGTCACGTTGAATTTGCATGATGTAGGAGCGACCTCCTGGTCGCGAACCATCGAGTTCGCGACCAGGAGGTCGCTCCTACATGCCGTCTTTCTTGTTGACTGACTGCTAACCCCTGCGCACCTTGAAATAATTGATCAACCCGTTGGTGGAGGAATCGTGGGAGGAGATGGCTGCCGTGCCGTCAAGTTCCGGCAGGATTTTCTGCGCCAGTTGCTTGCCCAGTTCCACCCCCCACTGGTCGAAGGAATTCAGGTTCCAGATCATGCCCTGCACGAACACCTTGTGCTCGTAGAGTGCGACCAGCGCGCCCAGGGTCCTGGGGTCGAGTTTCTGGAACAAAATCGAGTTGGTCGGGCTGTTGCCGGGGAACACCTTGTGCGGCAGCAATTCTTTCAGCGCGGCGCCTTTCATGCCCGCAGCTTCCAGTTCGGCGCGGGCTTCTTCCGCCGTTTTTCCCTTCATCAGCGCCTCGGTCTGGGCGAAGAAGTTGGAGAGCAGAATCGCGTGATGCTCGCCGATGGGGTTGTGGCTTTCAACCGGGGCGAGAAAATCCGCCGGCACCAGTCGGGTGCCCTGGTGGATCAGCTGGTAGAAGGCGTGCTGGCCGTTGGTTCCGGGTTCGCCCCAGATCACCGGGCCAGTGGTGTAATCGACGGTTTTGCCGTGGCGGTCGACACGCTTGCCGTTGCTTTCCATGTCGAGCTGTTGCAGGTAGGCCGGGAAGCGCGCGAGGGACTGGTCGTAGGGCAGCACGGCGTGGCTGTGGGCATTCCAGAAGTTGGCGTGCCACATCCCGATCAGGGCCATGATCGCCGGCATGTTGCCTTCCAGCGGCGCGCTGCGGAAGTGCTCGTCCATTTCGAAGGCGCCGGTGAGCAAGGCCTCGAAATGATCCATGCCGATGAAAACGGCAATCGGCAGCCCGATCGCCGACCACAGCGAGTAGCGTCCGCCCACCCAGTCCCAGAATTCGAACATGTGCGCGGTGTCGATGCCGAACTGCGCGACGGCTGCGGTGTTGGTGGAAACAGCGACGAAATGCCGGGCGACGGCGGCTTCGTCCGCCGCCGAGCGGAGCAGCCAGGCCCGCGCGGATGCCGCGTTGGTCATGGTTTCCTGGGTGGTGAAGGTCTTCGAGGCGACGATGAACAGCGTGGTTGCCGGGTCGAGCCGCTTCAGCGTTTCCGCCAGCTGCGTGCCGTCGATATTGGAGACGAAGTGGGCATGCAACCCCGGCTTGCCATAAGGCGCAAGCGCCAGGCAAGCCATGGCCGGGCCGAGATCGGAGCCGCCGATGCCGATGTTGACGATGTCGGTGATCGGCTTGCCGGTGTAGCCTTTCCACTGACCCGAGCGCACGCTTTCCGTAAATTCGCGCATCTTGCCGAGCACGCGTTGCACTTCAGGCATGACGTCTTGTCCATCGACCATGACCGGACGGCTGGAGCGGTTGCGCAGCGCCGTGTGCAGTACCGCGCGGTTTTCGGTGAAGTTGATCTTGTCGCCGACGAACATCTTTTCGCGCCAGCCTTCGACGTCCACTTTGCGCGCCAGCGCCGCCAGCAGCGTCATGGTCTCCGAGTCGATGCGGTTCTTCGAGTAATCCAGCAGGATGCCGCAGGCTTCCAGGGAGAATTTATCGAAGCGCCTGGGATCGGCGGCAAACAGCTCGCGCAACGAAGAGGAGGCCAGGGTTTTCTGGTGCGCTTTCAGCGCCTGCCAGGGTTTTGAGCGGGTGAGGACGGACATAATTGATCCTAAAACTCAGTTGAACCGCAGAGACGCAGAGGCGCTGAGAAAAAGCAATGCGTTATGGTATTGCACGATCTCACCTATTTGGAGAGACGGAAAATTGCCATAACCCATTTATTCCTCTGCGTCTCTGCGCCTCTGCGGTGAATCTTTCTATTCGGCCAAAGCCAATACGATCCCCGCCAGCGGCGGTACGGTGATCACGATGGAGTGGGGGTAGCCCATCCATGGGGTGTTCTCGCTGGCAACCCCTGAGCCGTTGCCCAGGTTGGAGCCGCCGTAATACTGCGAGTCGCTGTTGAAGATCTCCCGGTACGGGCCGGGCCGGGGTAC
The DNA here is from genome assembly GCA_019911785.1 of Sulfuricella sp. The sequence goes on from JAIOJM010000284.1 coordinate 4,932, forward strand.
GCCGATGCGGTAGCCGCGGCGCGGTACCGGGGTGAAGTTCAGAATCACCGCCACGGATGCGCCATTGCGGTCGCGCCGCAGGTAGGAAAGCACCGACTGGTCGGCGTCGTGGCAATCGATCCAGGCAAAGCCGTCCGACGTGAAATCCAGCTCATGCAGGGCGGGCCGGTCGTGGTAGAGGCGGTTGAGGTCGCGCGACAGTCTTTTCACTCCCTGGTGCTGCTCGCGTTCCAGCAGCCCCCAGTCGAGCTCTCCGTCGATTCGCCATTCCCGTCCCTGGGCCAGTTCGTTGCCCATGAAGTTGAGTTTCTTGCCGGGGTAGGTCATCTGGTAGGTGAGCAGCAGGCGCAGGTTGGCGAATTTCTGCCAGCCATCGCCCGGCATCTTGTCGAGCAGCGAGCGCTTGCCATGCACCACCTCGTCATGGGAGAACGGCAGCACGAAATTCTCGGTGTAGGCGTAAAGCTGGCCGAAGGTGAGTTCGTTGTGGTGGTAACGGCGATGCACCGGATCGTTCTGCATGTAGGTCAGGGTGTCGTTCATCCAGCCCATGTTCCACTTCATCGAAAAGCCCAGGCCCCCGAGGTAGACCGGGCGCGACACCATCGGCCAGGAGGTGGATTCCTCGGCGAAGGTGAGTGCGCCGGGAAATTCGTCGTGCACCATGATGTTGAGCTGGCGCAGGAATTCGATGGCTTCGAGATTCTCACGCCCGCCGTACTTGTTCGGCAGCCATTCGCCGGCCTTGCGCGAGTAGTCGAGGTAGAGCATGGAGGCGACCGCGTCCACGCGCAGGCCGTCGAGGTGGAATTCCTCCAGCCAGTAATGGGCGCTGGACAACAAGAAGCCTTTTACCTCGTGCCGGCCGAAATTGAAGATGTGGGTGCCCCAGTCGATATGCAGGCCCAGGCGCGGGTCTTCGTGCTCGTACAGGGCGGTGCCGTCGTAGCGGGCGAGCGCCCAGGCATCCTGCGGGAAGTGCGCCGGTACCCAGTCGAGGATGACGCCGATGTCCGCCTGGTGGCAGGCGTCGACGAAGGCGCGCAGTTCGTCCGGCGTGCCGTGACGCGATGTCGGGGCGAAGTAGCCGGTGGTCTGGTAGCCCCAGGACTCGTCCAGCGGATGTTCGGAAATCGGCAGCAGCTCGATGTGGGTGTAACCCATTTCCCTGACGTAGGGAACCAGGCTTTCGGCCAGTTCGCGCCAGGTGTAAAAGCTCCCGTCGGGATGGCGCCGCCACGAGCCGGCATGGATTTCGTAGATGTTGAACGGCGCGTGCAGCCAGTCCAGGTTCTTGCGCTTCTCCAGCCAGGCGCCGTCCTGCCAGACATGGCCTGCAGGCGCAGTGATGCGGGCGGCGGTATTCGGGCGCAGTTCGAATTCCCTGGCGTAGGGGTCGGCCTTGACCAGCACCTGGCCGCTGTGGCGGTTGCGGATTTCGAATTTGTACAGGCTGCCGGGAGGAAGCCCAGGGATGAATATTTCCCACACTCCCGAGCTGCCCAGGCTGCGCATCGGGTGGACGCGGCCGTCCCAGTGGTTGAAGTCGCCGACCACGCTGACTCTTTCCGCGTTGGGCGCCCATACCGCGAAGCGCACGCCCGCGATGCCGAGGCTTTCCATCGGCTGCGCGCCCAGCATGCGGTAGCCCTGATAGAGCCGGCCTTCGCTGAAAAGGAAAAGGTCGTGCTCGCTGATGGTGCTGGGGAAGGAATAGGGGTCATGGCTGGTGTTCAGTACCCCGTTTTGCAGGTGGCGCAGACGGCACGGAGCGGACGGCGCTTCCTTGCCGTGCCACTCGAACAGGCCATGCGGGTCGGTTTTTTGCATGTCCTCCCAGCCATCTCCCATGTGTAGCCAGAGTTTCTCGGAGAAGGGCGCAAATACCCGGACTGTCCAGCTTCCATTGGCCTGGTGCGTGCCGAGGAAGGCGAAAGGATCATGCAGCCGGGCTTGAAGCAAAGACCTTATTCGCGGATTGCCTTTCATGAGATGTCATGTTTCCATAAAGTCGAATATATTTGGATTATAACGGCTGTTACTCGGTTTGCGGGAGATTTCGGTCTGCTATAATCTTTTCTGGGAGCTCCGTGTCAGATGTGCCCGGATGGGCTTCAACCGGTTTCCTAATAATGATAAGTGGAGGTCAGTCTTGCAGAAAGAATATCCACGTTTTGTCAGCTTGTTGACGAAAAATACCGTCGCACTGATCCTCGCCGGCGGGCGCGGTTCCCGCCTGAAAATGCTGACTGAGTGGTGCGCCAAACCGGCCGTGCCGTTCGCCGGCAAGTTCCGTATCATCGATTTCCCGCTTTCCAACTGCGTCAATTCGGGTATCCGCCGCATCGGCGTCCTCACCCAGTACAAGGCGCACAGCCTGCTGCAGCACCTGCACCGCGGCTGGAGTTTCCTGCGCGGCGAATTCAACGAATTTGTCGATCTCATGCCGGCGCAGCAGCGCATCGAGGAAAGCTGGTACCGCGGCACCGCCGACGCGGTGTACCAGAACATGGACATCCTGCGCAACTACGATCCGACCTATGTCCTGATCCTGGCGGGCGATCACGTTTACAAGATGGACTACGGCGAAATGCTGGCCTTTCACGCCGCCAGCGCAGCCGACATGACGGTGGCCTGCATCGATGTGCCGATCGAGGATGCCAGGGAATTCGGCGTGATGTCGGTGGATGACCAGCAGCGCGTGGTTGCCTTCCATGAAAAGCCGGAGCATCCGCAGCCGACTCCGGGCAACCCCGATATGGCGCTGGCGAGCATGGGTATTTACGTGTTCAACGCTGAATTTCTCTACGAGCAGCTGTTGCGCGACACCGACGACAAGAATTCCTCGCATGATTTCGGCAAGGACATCATCCCCTATATCATGTCGCGCTATCGCGTGTTCGCCCACCGTTTTTCCGATAGTTGCGTTGCCGCGCCGGGCGAGTCGGCGTACTGGCGCGATGTGGGAACGGTGGATGCCTATTGGGAAGCCAATATGGAGCTCACCAAGGTCACCCCCGATCTCAATTTGTACGATGATACCTGGCCGATCTGGACTTACCAGGCACAGCTGCCGCCCGCCAAGTTCGTGTTCGACGATGAGGCTCGTCGTGGCGTGGCGATGGATTCCCTGGTGTCGGGCGGCTGCATCATCAGCGGTGCGACGGTGCGCCGCTCGCTGCTGTTCTCCAATGTCTATGTCCACAGTTTTGCCGAGGTCAGCGATTCGGTCGTGTTGCCGGACGTGGATATCGGGCGCGGCGCGCGCCTGCACCGGGTGGTGGTGGACAATGGCTGCAAGATCCCGGAAGGGCTGGTCGTGGGGGAAGATCCCGAGGAGGATGCCAAGCGCTTTCACGTGACAAAAAAAGGGATCACCCTGATTACGCCCGAGATGCTCGGGCAGCAACTGCACCATGTTAGATAAGGCAGGGGCTAGGGATCGGGGGCTAGGGGCTAGGCGAACACTGCGCTAACCCCTAGACCCTGATCCCTGATCCCTGATCCCTGATCCTATGACTGAAAAAAAACTCCACCTGATCCTGTGCTGGCACATGCACCAGCCGGATTACCGCAACCTGACCACGGGCGAATACATGCTGCCGTGGACCTATTTGCATGCCATGAAGGATTACTCCGACATGGCCCATCACC
>JAIOJM010000285.1 GCA_019911785.1 Sulfuricella sp.
GGAATAAGCCGGATTGTTGTGAAAAAGCAACAAAAATAAATCTTTTTAATGGATTGTTTTAATGGATTAAATAGTTCAAATGAACTAGTTCTAGAAAGAACGGATGTGCTGAAATCAAAAAAAACATTTGAGACATGTAACGGTTTGTGACATATTTCGATCGTGTCTAGAGTAAGGTCTGGATTGGTTATCAATCAGGAACGGCTTCATTCTGGCCGGGCATTAAAGAGAATTACGAATTAATCAACGGAGGACATACAACATGAAATTAAAAGCACTAGTAGGCGTTCTGGCTGTAGCGGGTCTGGCGATGCCAGGGATTGCTTCGGCAACCAACGGTTATTTTTCCCATGGCTACGGCATTAAAGCCAAAGGCATGGGTGGCGCAGCCACCGCGACGGCCAGCGACGCCATGGGCGGCGCAAACAACCCGGCCAGCATGGCGTTCGTTGGCGATCGCCTGGATGTCGGTATTGACTGGTTCAGCCCGAAGCGTGAGGCTAGCCGGACAGGCAGTTTCGCGGATTTTAATGAAAAAAGTGGCAGCGACGATTTCCTTATCCCCGAGTTCGGCTACAACATGATGCTGGGCGAAAAAATGTCGCTGGGTATTACGGTTTATGGCAATGGCGGTATGAATACCGACTACGCTAGCGGTTCCTCTGTGGCGGCAGGTTTGGCTTGTGGCCCGGCTGCAACAAACCCACTGTGCGGCACTGGAAAATTAGGCGTCAATCTGGAGCAGCTGATTGTTGCTCCGACCTTCGCCTATAAAGTCAATGAGAGTAACTCCATCGGCGTGTCGCCGTTGTTTGTCTATCAGCGTTTCAGCGCTGACGGTCTGCAAGCATTTCGGGATGGCGGTCTTTCTTCCGATGCGGGTAATGTGACTAATAGAGGGCATGACTCCTCCACAGGTTGGGGCGTCAGGCTCGGCTGGCAGGGTAAGGTTACTGATAGCGTGACTTTGGGCGCAACCTATTCCCCCAAGATCGACATGAGCAAGTTCAAGCGCTATGCGGGCTTGTTTGCAGAGCAGGGTGATTTCGATATTCCGATGAACTGGAATCTGGGCGTGGCATTCAAGGCGACTCCTGCTCTAACTGTCGCACTGGATTATGCGCACATTGATTATGCTGGCGTTAAAGCGATTCACAATACAAGCTTGAACCCCACCATGCCCGGAGCGCTGTTGGGTAACGACGATGGCTTGGGTTTTGGTTGGTCCAATGTGGATGTCGTGAAGCTGGGCGTCGAGTATAAATACAACGATGCACTGACACTGCGTGCCGGCATTAATCACGGTGACAACCCGATCAAGTCGGGTGAAACGACCTTTAATATTTTGGCCCCTGGTGTCGTGACCGATCATTACACTCTCGGTGCAACTTATGCGGTAACCAAGGACTCCGAGGTGACGGTTGCTTATATGCACGCCCAAGAGAAGTCGGTTTCTGGTGCGCCGAATACTTTGTATTTCAATATGGGCGGTACCGAAACAATCAAGATGTACCAAAACTCGCTGGGCATCGCTTACGGCATGAAGTTCTAATCTGGCCATTAGCTAGCATCGTGAAGTAAACTAAATTGGGCTGGAGGTGGGAAATCACCTTCAGCCCTTTTTATTTAAAACTAGAAAACTGATTATGGAGGCAACATGAATGGAGTTCTGAAAAAGCTGGCTCTTGCAACCCTGACTTTGGGTCTGAGTATGGGCGCCGCACTGGCGGATGATGTACTGCTCAAACCTTTCGTCCTGGCATCCAAGGGTGCGGGCACGGTGGCGGACAAGGCGGCAGCAGCCAAGACTGCGTTGCAGGCGAACGGCTTTACCATCGCCGGCAGCTACTCGCCCTATCCTGAAACCACGATCATCGTGGTGACCAACGATGAGATGAAGACCACGGCGGCGAAATCCGAGCACGGCGGTTTTGGCGCGGCTCAGCGGGTTTCGGTGACCAAGGTGGGCAACGACGTGCAGGTTTCCTACACCAACCCGACCTACATGGCCAACGGCTATCGGATGGCGGGCGATTTGCCGCAGACATCAGAAAAACTGAAGGCAGCGCTGGGCCATGTGGAAGAGTTCGGCGCCAAGGGCCTGACCGAGAAGAAGCTGCGCAAGTACCACTACATGTTCGGCATGGAATATTTCGACGAGCCCGTCCCCCTGGCCGAATATGGCAGCTACGAGGAAGCGGTGAAGGCGGTCGAGGCCAATCTGGCGGCGGGCAAGGGCGGGGTGAGCAAGGTCTACCGCGTTGATGTTACCGGCAAGAAGGAATCCGTGTTCGGCGTGGCCATGAAGGGTGGCGACAAGTACATGGACGACAAGTACATCATGAGCATCATTGATTTCGGTGACCTCAAGGGCTCCGCGCATCTGCCCCATGAAATGCTGGTCACCGGCAACAAGGTGATTGTGCTGTATGCCCGCTTTCGCATCGCCCTCAACTTCCCCGACCTGAAAATGACGGGCCAGAACAGCTTCATGAAGATCATGGAGTCGCCGGAAGCGATCCGCAAGGCCATGGTAGTGGCGGCAGGCGGCAAGGAATAACACCAACAACAAGCCGGAAACGGCTAAAAAATAATAATTGGCCCCGCTTCGGCGGGGTTTTTGTTTTGTGGTCGGTTGTCGTGAGGCTTAAACCTTGAAAAAGCAGTTATCCACAGATTTCGCAGATTAACGCAGATAAATCACCAGGTTGCACTACATTGCCAATTCACCTGCCGGGAGTGGTGCGAAAAACAAATAACCCTATGAAAATCTGCGGAAATCTGCGTAATCTGAGGATTCAATCGCTGTTTTCAAGGTTCATGGCTCAAGAATATATTTTCTCACCACCCATTTCCGCACTTCTTCCAGCGCCAGCATGGCGAAGGCGAAGGGGATGACGAACAGCCAGACATTCAGTCCGATGGGCGCGGTGCCGAATATCAGGTTGCCCCACGGCGTGTAATCGATGGCCAGGATTAGCGCGATCTCGGCGGCGATGCCCCAGAGAATGAGCGGATTGCCCAGGATGCCGGTGACAAGCAGCGATTCCCGCTTGTCGCGGCAGAGAAACACGTTCATCACCTGCATCACGATGATGGCGGTGAGGGTGGCGGTGGTGGCCTGCAAATAGACGGGATCGAGCGGGGAAAGCATCTCGCCGTAGTGCCATCCGGCACCGTTGAGCACGAAGAAGAACGCCGCCATTGCCGCTGCCGCTTCCATTATTCCGAGGAACAGGTAGGCGCGCACCACTAGCGACCAGTTGAGCAGGCGGTCATGGCGGGCGCGTGGCGGCTGCCGCATCACGCCGGGATGCGGCTTCTCCATCCCCAGCCCCAATGCCGGCAGCATGTCGGTGCCAAGGTCTACCGCCAGGATCTGGATGATCGTCAGCGGCAGCGGGATCTTGAGCAGGGCGAAAGCGAGATAGGGCACTATCTCCGGGATATTGGAGGTGAGGATATAGGCAAGGAACTTGCGGATGTTCTCGAACACCGCGCGGCCTTCCTCGATGGCGGCGACGATGCTGGCGAAGTTGTCGTCGAGCAGGATGATGTCGGCCGATTCGCGCGCCACGTCGGTGCCGGAGATGCCCATGGCGATGCCGATGTCGGCTTTCTTCAGCGCCGGCGCATCGTTGACGCCGTCGCCGGTGACCGCGACGGTTTCCCCCTTGTGTTTCAGCGCGGTGACGATGCGCAGCTTCTGGTCGGCGCTGACCCGGGCGAAAATGATTTCCGGCGCATCCAGCGCGAGCTGCAGCTGGATGTTGGAAAGCCGTCTCATCCCTTCGCCGCTGATGACCGTTGGCGACTCGCTCCGCACCAGGCCGATTTCCCGCGCGATGGCTAGTGCGGTATGGGGGTGATCACCGGTGACCATGATGACGCGGATGCCGGCGTCAAAGCATTTGCGGATGGCATCGGGCACTTCCGGGCGCGGCGGGTCTTCCAGACCCACCAGGCCGAGCAGGGTCAGGCCGCACTCCAGATTCTCCGTGGATTCGTTTTCTGCTACGGCGCGGTGAGCCAGGGCGAGTACGCGCAGCCCCTTGCTGGCCAGGGTCTCCTGCGCAGCCGCGAAGCGTTCGCGCAGCTCCGCGTCGAGCGGTAAAAGTTTGCCGCCTATCCCTATCCGGGTGCAGAGGGGAAGCACGGTTTCCAGCGCGCCCTTGGTGTAGAGGGATAGCCCTTCGGGTGTCCGGTGCAGGGTGGAAAGCCGTTTTCGGTCGGTGTCGAAGGGCACTTCGCCCACCTTGGTGTAACCCGGGGGCTCCGGCAGCACGCCCTGTGCCATGCGCACCAGCGCGATTTCCATTGGATCGCCGAGCAGTTCGGGGGTGCCGTTTCTTTCGGTGGTCTGGAGGTTGTGGCAGAGCAGTGCAGTCTCGAAAAAGCTGCGGTAGTCTTCCGCCAGTGCGGGGTCAAGGGTCAAGTCGGTGGCGGCGCGGAACTCGCCGGCGAGAAAGACTTCCTTCGCAGCCATCCGGTTCTGGGTGAGGGTGCCGGTCTTGTCGGTGCAGATCACGGTTGCTGAGCCCAGCGTTTCCACCGCAGGCAGGTGGCGCACCAGGGCGTTGCGTCTGGCCATGCGCTGGGTGGCCATAGCCAGCGCCAGGGTGACGGTGGGCAGCAGGCCCTCGGGCACGTTGGCGACGATGATGCCGATGGCGAAAATCAGGCTTTCCCAGA
>JAIOJM010000286.1 GCA_019911785.1 Sulfuricella sp.
GGTGCTCGACCTGGGCAGCGGGGCGGGCTTCGACTGCTTTCTCGCGGCGCGCCAGGTGGGCGACAGCGGCCGGGTCATCGGCGTGGACATGACGCCGGACATGCTGTCCAAGGCCCGCGCCAACGCGCAGAAGGGCGGCTATGCCAACACCGAATTCCGCCTCGGCGAGATCGAGCACTTGCCGGTGGCCGATGCCACGATGGACGTGATCATTTCCAACTGCGTGATCAACCTCTCGCCGGACAAGGCGCAGGTGTTCCGCGATGCCTTTCGCGTGCTGAAACCGGGCGGCCGCCTGGCGATTTCCGACATCGTCACCACCGCGCCGCTGCCGGAAGAAGCGCGGCGCGACCTGGCCCTGTACACTGGCTGCATCGCCGGTGCGGCGGCAGCGGAGGAAATCGAACAGATGCTGGTGGCGGCAGGTTTTGCAGATATCCGCATCCAGCCCAAGGACGCCAGCCGCGCATTCATACGGCAGTGGGCGCCGGGGCGGGGAGTGGAAGACTATGTCTGCTCGGCCAGCATCGAGGCGATCAAGCCCGGATGATCGCGCTATTTCGAACAGGAGTGCGAACCATGCAAAAAATAACCGAAGTTTTCTGGGCTGTTTTGGCAATTGCGCTATTCGCTGTTTCCGCCCCGGTTCGCGCCCAGAGCGCGGGAGAGCCAGCCCAGGACGCGGCGGAGCAGCGTGAGTTGATTTATTGCGCCGACCTGATGACCCACGAGGAACGCGCAGCCTATCGTGCCCGCATGCGTGCCGCGCGGACCCCTGAGGAGAAGGCGGCGCTGCGCCAGGCTCATCAGCAGGAAATGCGGTCGCGCGCACAGGAGCGTGGCGGTGATGCGGAACAGTGCTTACCCCTGCGCCAGCGCCAGCGTGGAGGGCGAAGCCAATGAGAACAACGGGCATGAATTCGCAACTGGGACTGGCTGTGCTGGCGGCTGTCGCCCTGATGCTTACGGGCTGCACCGCCAGCAGCTCAAGCAAGGGCGACCCGGTGCGCGGCGAGAAAGTCCATGCGGTATGCCTCGACTGCCATGGCACCGGGGTGTATACGTCGGCGGAACGCAAGATCAAATCGTTGCCGGCGCTGCACAAGGAAGTGGCGCGCTGGGGCGACTATTACAACCCGGCGCTGTCTGAACAGGATAACGCGGATGTGGTTGCATATCTGAACACGAACTTTTACAAATTTTGATTACCAACCCAACAGAATTAGTCAATTTATCGGAGGAAAGCTGAAATGAAGAACATCAAGGTACTGGGCACAGGCTGTGCCAACTGCAACGCGACCATGAAGCTGATCGAGGAAACCGCCAAGGCCAAGGGAGTGGAAATCCAGCTGGAAAAAGTCGAGGACATGGCTGCCATCCTGAGCTACGGCGTGATGTCCACCCCGGGCGTGGTGGTCGACGGCAAGGTGGTGCATGCCGGCGGCGTGCCGGCCAAGAGTGCGGTGGAGGTCTGGCTGGGCGGCAAGGAATCCTGCTGCGGCTGCTGCGGCAAGGAGTAAACGGTATGACCAAAACCGTATTGATTCTGTGCACCGGCAACTCCTGTCGCAGTCAGATGGCTGAAGCCATCGTCAATCACGACCTCGGCCCGCAAGTGCGGGCGCTGTCCGCCGGTACCCGCCCCCAGCCCAAGGTGGCGGACGGCGCCATCGCGGCGCTGAAGCTGGGTGGCCTGTCCACCGATGGACTTTACCCCAAGGACGTGGACGCGGTGATGAAAGAAGCGATCGACCTGGTGGTGACGGTGTGCGACAACGCCAGGGAAGCCTGCCCGGTTTTCCCCAGGGCTATCCCGGCGATCCACATGCCGTTCCACGACCCCCACGGCGAGCCGCTGGAAAGCTTTGTCAAAGTGCGGGACGAGATTCGTGCGAAACTGGTTCCCGAATTGCGGCAACGCTTTTCCCTTACCCCAGCTTCCAGTTCCAAGGGTTAGCGAAACGCTGAACTTAAAAACGGCGTTCACCGCAGAGGACGCGGAGGACGCGGAGGAAACGGGGTAAGCAGGGATGGGCGGATTTATCGCCCAACTCGCAAAAACAAGGCATTGCCAAGTTATGCTGAGTTACCCATTGAGTGAGTGCATTTTTTGAAAAGCATTTGAATCCCTCTGCGTCCTCCGCGTCCTCTGCGGTTCAATAGCTTTTTCTAGGTTAAAATGGCCTCATCAGCCCATCAGGAAGCCATCGTGAATCTCATCCCCGAAATCAAGCCCGGTCAATCCATCGAGCTGCTCAAAGAGCTGCACATTTTGACGCGGGATGGAAAGCTCAATCAGGACAGCCGGCGCAAGCTGAAACAGGTTTATCACCTGTTTCACTTCATCGAGCCATTGCTGAAAGAAGTGCTGGCCGGGAATGAAAACCTGACCCTGGCCGACCACGGCGCGGGCAAGTCCTACCTGGGCTTCATCCTTTACGACCTGTTCTTCAAGGAGCTGGCGGCCGGGCACATCTACGGCATCGAAACCCGCGAGGAGCTGGTCGTGAAATCCCGCGAGCTGGCCGAGCGGCTGGGTTTCGGGCGCATGACCTTCCTCAACCTGTCGGTGGAAGCCGCGACGGCCTGCGCCGAGCTGCCGGAAAACATCGACGTGGTGACGGCGCTGCACGCCTGCGATACGGCGACGGACGACGCGATCCGCTTCGCCCTGCAGAAGAAGGCCAAGTTCATCGTGCTGGTGCCCTGCTGTCAGGCGGAGCTGGCGGCGGTGCTGCGCAAGAACAAGAACGACTCGTTCTCGAAAACGCCCCTGTCCGAGATCTGGCGCCACCCCATCCATACCCGGGAATTTGGCAGCCTCATCACCAATGTCCTGCGCTGCCTGCTGCTTGAATCCCACGGTTATCAGGTGACGGTGACCGAGCTGGTCGGCTGGGAGCATTCCATGAAAAACGAACTGATCATCGCCAGCTTCAAGGACGCGCCGAGAAAGAATGCCCAGGAGCGTCTGGGGCAGATTCTGCAAGAGCTGAACCTGGAGGAGATGAGGAGCCGCTTTGCTTATTGATGGTCGTAATTCCAATTCCATTTTAATAATGAAACCAAGACCCTGTGGAGCGACCTCCAGGTCGCGATATTCGGAATATCGCGACCTGGAGGTCGCTCCACAAATGCATCTTAGGTTTAGAAATGGGGTAAGGGGGTAAATGAAAACATCCCTCATCCACGCCAGCCCAAAAGCGCCCCTGACTTGGCCGCGTCTGCTGGCGATACTCGCCCTGGCCCTGCTCTGGGTGATGCCGGTTGCGGCGCAGTCCGATGATCTCTGGGTCAAGCCCGGCCCGGACGGCCAGCCCCAGCTGCAACTCTATTTCTTCTGGACCACGGCCTGCCCTCACTGCCAGCAGGCGCGGCCATTCGTCGAGGCCATCCCCGCCACTCGCCCCTGGGTGGCGCTGCATTCCATGGTGCTGAACGGTTATCCCGAGCATGCCCGCCAGTATCAAACGATGGCGGCGCAACTCGGGCAGGATGCCGCTTCCGTGCCGGCCCTGCTGTTCTGTGGCGAAATGCATGTGGGCTGGGACGGGGCCGAAACCACGGGCGCGGAGATTGCGTGGCGCCTGGATGAATGCCATGCCCGCCTCTTGGCGGGCAGCGTGGTTGCCGGTCTTTCGGCCGGCAAGCTCAGCGTGCCCATCCTGGGCGAGGTGGACCCGCAGCATTTCTCCCTGCCCCTGCTGACTGTCGCCATCGCCGGCCTGGATGCCTTCAATCCCTGCGCCTTCTTTGTGCTGCTGTTCCTGCTTTCCCTGCTCGCGCACCAGAAAAACCGCAAGCGCATGCTCGTCATCGGCGGCATTTTCGTGCTGTTCTCCGGGCTGATGTATTTCGCCTTCATGGCGGCCTGGCTCAATCTGTTCCAGGTGCTCGGCAACCTCGCCTGGGTGACCCTGGCTGCGGGGGCGCTGGCGGTATTTGTCGGTGTCGTCAACGTCAAGGATTTCTTCGCCTTCGAGCGGGGGTTGACCCTGTCCATCCCGGAATCGCGCAAACCGGATATTTACCGCCGTGCCCGCGCCATCCTCGGTGCCGACAATCTGCCGGCGATGGTCGCGGCGACGGTGTTCCTGGCGATTGCCGCCAACTTCTACGAGCTGCTGTGCACCGCCGGTTTTCCCATGGTGTATACCCGATTGCTCACCCTGAGCGAGTTGCCGCCCGCCGGGTATTACCTCTATCTGGCCCTGTACAACCTGATTTACGTGGTGCCGCTGGGTCTCATCGTGCTCGCCTTCGTGCGCAGCATGGGCGCGCGCAAGCTGACGGAACGCGAGGGCAGGCTGCTCAAGCTGCTCTCCGGCGCCATGATGCTGGAGCTGGGTGCACTGCTGCTGATTGCGCCGGAATGGCTGAATAACCTGGCGGTGGCGTTAGGCTTGCTGGGATTGGCCGTGGCCATCACCTGGATCGCGGCACGGATGACCCGCGAGAAGGTCATATGAGCGCAGCGCACAATCACGATCATCATCACGCCCACGGCGAAACCGCGGGCCGGGTGCTGTGGTTTGCCGTGGCGCTGACCCTGGGCTACGCCGCGGTGGAGGCGGGCGTCGGCTGGTGGGCGGGTTCGCTGGCGCTGGTGGCCGATGCCGGGCACATGGTCAACGATGCCGGGGCGCTGGTGATTGCCGCCGCCGCCAGCTGGGTCAGCCGGCGGCCGGTCTCGCGGCTGCACAGTTACGGCCTGGGGCGGGCGGAGTTTCTCGCCGCCCTAGTCAACAGCCTCGGCTTGCTGGTGCTGGTGACGTGGATTTCCGTGTCTGCCGTGCAGCGCTGGCAAACTCCCCAGGCGGTGCAGGGCGAGGCGGTGTCGCTCACCGCCGCGCTGGGGTTGCTGATCAATATCGGGGTGGCGTGGATGCTCTTCCGGGGAGAACAAAACCTCAACACCCGCGCAGCGCTGCTGCATGTTGTGGGCGATCTGCTGGGCTCGGTGGCGGCGCTGATTGCCGGGGTGGTGATCGTTTTCACCGGTTGGACGCCCATCGATCCGCTGCTGTCGCTGGCCATCGGCGCGCTGATCCTGGTTTCCAGCCTGCGCCTGTTGCGCCAGGCGCTGCACGGGATCATGGAAGGCGTGCCGCTGCATTTGTCGCTGGAAGAAATCGGACAGGAGATGGCCTGTGTTCCCGGCGTAATTTCGGTGCATGACCTGCATGTGTGGAGCGTCTCCTCGGAAGAAATCATGCTTTCCGCGCATTTATCCGTTGCGGATCTGGCGCGCTGGGAAGGCATACTGGCAGAGAGCCGCAAGCTGCTGCACGAGCGTTTCGGCATCGATCATGTCACGCTGCAGCCAGAGCCTGCGGTGCAGATAATCAGCTGGATGCCCAAGGAACGGGCATGATCCCTGGTGCAGTCGTGATCGACAGGCTGTTAGTGTAGGCAGTCACGTTGAACATGCGTGATGTAGGAGCGACCTCCAGGTCGCGAACCACCGAATTCGCGACCTGGAGGTCGCTCCTACGCACCGTCGTTTCATGTTGACTGACGGCTAGCCTGAAGTGTTCTCCCCGGGCTGCCGCTTGATGAACAATTCCTGCCGCGCCGCGCGGCTGATGGCGACTACTGCCGGGTGGGTGAGCTTGCGCTCCACCGAGATGGCGTAGAACTGCTCGATCACTTCTTCGGTCGCGCCGATGCTGACGACTTCGTGCTGTCGCATCACCTGCTCCGCAATCGCGGTAGGGGCAGCGAAGATACCCACCCCCGCCTGGCCGAAGGCGGTCATCAGGGCGCCGTCGTCGAATTCTCCGGTTATCCTCGGTCGAATCCG
>JAIOJM010000287.1 GCA_019911785.1 Sulfuricella sp.
CCTGAGGAATCTGTACGACGGCGTGCCGTTCGAGGAAGTGGGCAAGTCGGCGATTCTCTCCGCCCGCACCCTGATCGAGAAAGAGCCGGCCTACAGCTTCGTCACCGCGCGCCTGCTGCTCGACACCATCCGCAAGGAAGTGCTGGGCGAGGAGGCCAGCCAGACTGACATGGAAACGCGTTACGCCGAGTATTTCCCCGACTTCATCAAGAAGGGTATCGAAGCCGAGCGCCTCGACGAACGCCTGGCGCAGTTCGACCTGAAGCGCCTGGGCGCTGCCCTGGACTCGTCGCGCGACCTGCAGTTCGGTTATCTCAGCCTGCAGACCCTGTACGACCGCTATTTCATCCATATCGACGAGCGTCGCATCGAGCTGCCGCAAGCCTTCTTCATGCGCGTGGCGATGGGCCTGTCCCTCAACGAGATCGACCGGGAAACCCGCGCCATCGAGTTCTACAACGTGCTCTCCAGCTTCGATTTCATGAGCTCGACGCCGACCCTGTTCAACTCCGGCACCCGTCGCTCGCAGCTTTCCTCCTGCTACCTGACCACCGTCGGCGACGACCTCGACGGCATCTACGAAGCGATCAAGGAAAACGCGCTGTTGTCCAAGTTCGCCGGCGGCCTCGGCAACGACTGGAGCCGGGTGCGTGCGCTGGGCAGCCATATCAAGGGCACCAACGGGAAATCCCAGGGCGTGGTGCCGTTCCTGAAGGTGGTCAACGATACCGCCGTGGCGGTGAACCAGGGCGGCAAGCGCAAGGGCGCGGTGTGCGCCTACCTGGAAACCTGGCACCTCGACATCGAGGAATTCATGGAGCTGCGCAAGAACACTGGCGACGACCGCCGCCGCACCCACGACATGAATACCTGCAACTGGATTCCCGACCTGTTCATGAAGCGCGTGATGGAAGCCGGCGACTGGACCCTGTTCAGCCCGAACGACGTGCCCGACCTGCACGACAAGTTCGGCAAGGCGTTCGAGGATGCTTACGTCGGCTACGAAGACAAGGCCGCGCGCGGCGAGCTCAAGCTGCACAAGAAGATTCCCGCCCTGCAGCTGTGGCGCAAGATGCTCACCATGCTGTTCGAAACCGGCCATCCCTGGATCACCTTCAAGGACCCGTGCAACATCCGCAGCCCGCAGCAGCACGTCGGCACGGTGCACAGCTCCAACCTGTGCACCGAGATCACGCTCAACACCAACGAGCACGAAATCGCGGTGTGCAATCTGGGCTCGGTCAACCTGGTGGCGCACCTGCGCGCAAGCGATGACCCGAACAAGCCGAGCGTGCTCGACACCGCCAAGCTGCAGCGCACCGTGCGCACCGCGATGCGCATGCTCGACAACGTCATCGACATCAACTACTACGCCGTGGCCAAGGCGCGCAACGCCAACCTCAAGCACCGCCCGGTGGGCATGGGCATCATGGGCTTCCAGGACTGCCTGCACGCCCTGCGCGTGCCCTACGCCAGCCAGAATGCGGTCGAGTTCGCCGACCGCAGCATGGAAGCGGTGGCCTACTACGCCTACATGGCCTCCACCGAGTTGGCCGAGGAACGCGGCCGCTACGCCACCTTCACCGGCAGCCTGTGGGACCGCGGCATCCTGCCGCACGAGACCAACGCCATGGTGCGCGAGGCGCGCGGCGGTTTCCTCGAGCTGGACGAGTCCGCCACCCTCGACTGGGAAGCCCTGCGCGCCCGCATCCGGCAGTTTGGCATGCGCAACTCCAACTGCCTGGCGATCGCGCCGACCGCGACCATCGCCAACATCGTCGGGGTTTCCGCCAGCATCGAGCCGACCTACCAGAACCTCTACGTCAAATCCAACCTGTCGGGCGAATTCACCGTGGTCAACGATTACCTGGTGGAAGACCTGAAAGCGGCCGGGCTGTGGGACGAGGTGATGATCTCCGACCTCAAGTATTTCGACGGCACCCTGAGCAAGATCGACCGCATCCCGGCCGAACTGCGCAGCCTCTACGCCACCGCCTTCGAAATCGACCCGAGCTGGCTGATCGAAGCCGCCGCCCGCCGCCAGAAGTGGATCGACCAGGCGCAGAGCCTGAACATCTACATCGGCTCGCCCTCCGGCAAGAAGCTCGACGAGACCTACAAGCTGGCCTGGATTCGCGGCCTCAAGACCACCTACTACCTGCGCAGCCTGGGTGCGTCCCACGCCGAGAAATCCACCTCCAAGGCCGGCGCGCTGAACGCCGTGCCGGTGGACGGCGGCATCGCGGCGGAAACCAAGTTTTGCTCGATCGATAATCCGGAATGCGAGGCTTGCCAGTAAAAGACGTTTAACCGCAGAGGACGCGGAGGACGCAGAGGAAGAGCATTAAGATTTGTTTTCCTCCGCGTCCTCTGCGTCCTCCGCGGTGAAGAAATCATCAAGGAGACAATATGCTGAATTTCGAAGACACCACCCCCGCCAAGCCCGCCGCGCCGATGCCACATGCCGCGCCGCTTTCCGCCGCCCTCACCGGCATCCACGACACCCGCCGCATCCGCGCCGAGGACAAGCGCATCATCAACGGCGGCGCCGACGTCAACCAGCTGGTGCCGTTCAAGTACAAATGGGCCTGGGACAAATACCTGAACGCCTGCGCCAACCACTGGATGCCGCAGGAAGTGAACATGAACCGCGACATCGCGCTGTGGAAAGACCCCAACGGCCTGACCGACGACGAGCGCCGCATCGTCTTGCGCAACCTCGGCTTCTTCACCACCGCCGACAGCCTCGCCGCCAACAACATCGTGCTCGGCACCTACCGCCACATCACCGCGCCGGAATGCCGCCAATACCTGCTGCGCCAGGCATTCGAAGAAGCCATCCACACCCACGCCTACCAGTACATCGTCGAAAGCCTGGGCCTGGACGAGGGCGAAATCTTCAACATGTACCACGAAGTGCCGTCGATCCGCGACAAGGACGAATTCCTGATTCCGTTCATCGACATCCTGTGCAACCCCAACTTCAAGACCGGCACGCCGGAAGACGACCAGAAGCTGCTGCGCTCGATCATCGTCTTCGCCTGCATCATGGAAGGCATTTTCTTCTATGTCGGCTTCGTGCAGATCCTCGCCCTGGGCCGGATGAACAAGATGGTCGGCGCCGCCGAGCAGTACCAGTACATCCTGCGCGACGAATCCATGCACCTGAATTTCGGCGTGGATTTGATCAACCAGATCAAGATGGAAAACCCGCACCTGTGGACGCCGGAATTCCGCGTCGAGATCGCCAGCCTGATCAAGAAAGCGGTTGAGTTGGAATACGCCTATGCCGAAGACACCATGCCGCGCGGCGTGCTCGGCATGAATGCCTCGATGTTCAAGGAATACCTGCGCTTCATCGCCAACCGCCGCTGCCAGCAGATCGGGCTGGACCAGCTTTATCCGGGGGCGAGCAACCCGTTCCCGTGGATGAGCGAGATGATGGATTTGAAGAAGGAGAAGAACTTCTTTGAGACCAGGGTTACCGAATATCAGAGTGGGGGGGCGTTGAGCTGGGATTAACCGGCTGACCAATGTGACTAACATTGAGCTGGGCGGGTTGCCCGGCTTTATCGCGTAGCGTCAGGTTGACTGCATGGTTGG
>JAIOJM010000028.1 GCA_019911785.1 Sulfuricella sp.
ACCCCCCCGCGTCATAATAGATGTCGCCTCGATAGGTTTTTTATCCACGGGGGCGCAGAGGAAAAAAATGGCAAGATACAGTGAAGCATTCAAGAACAAAGCGGTAGCAAGATTATTGCCGCCAGAGGAATCTACCCCTGAGTTAGTTGCCAGAGAGACCGGCATTGGCGTTGGCACCCTGCTACGCTGGCAAGGGGGTTCGCCGTCAGTGTCCGCCCGAGGGCGGACACTGACGGCGGCGGCGCGGTTTGATGCCGTCATCGTCACTGCCGGAATGAACGAATCGGACAAGAATGCCTGGTGCCGGGAGCATGGCGTGTACCCTGGCGAATTGGCGCAGTGGCTCACCAGCGCCGCAAGTTCGCTGGCAGATACGGATCCATTGCGTGCCAGAGCCAGTACCCAGCAGACCCGGCAAGACAAGAAGCGCATCAAGGAGCTTGAACGCGACATCAATCGCAAGAACGCGGCGTTGGCCGAAACGACGGCTTTGCTGGTATTGGCAAAAAAGCTCTCGGTGATTTTCCCAATGGCCGCGGACGCATGATTCGCGTGGAAGATCGCCGTAGTATTGCCTGCGACATAGCGCAAGCCTGTAACGACGGCGCAGGTTACGAACCTGCCTGCCAACTCGCCGGCATCAGCTTGCGCACTTTACAGCGCTGGAAGGCCGGTGCTGAAGTTGGTTTGATACAAGGCGACGGTCGCCCTGGTGCGATGCGTCCTGTACCCGCTCATGCCCTCTCCGACGATGAGCGACTCCAGATCATCAGCATCGCCAACGAAAGCCGGTTTGCGTCCATGCCGCCGGCGCGCATCGTGCCCATGCTGGCCGATGAAGGCATCTATCTGGCCAGTGAGTCAAGCTTTAGTCGTGTGCTGCGTGCACATGGCCAGACCCAGCATCGCGGGCGCGCCAAAGCGCCTCATGCCGTGCGCCCGCCGACGACACACATTGCCACAGCACCCGCCCAGGTGTGGTGCTGGGACATGACCTATCTGCCCACTGGCATCATCGGTCGTTGGTTCTATCTGTACCTGATTCTGGACTTGTACAGCAGGAAAATCGTGGGATGGGAGGTGCATGAGACCGACCACGCCGATCACGCGGCGCGGCTGGTTAAGCGCACGGCGATCACGGAGGGGATTTATGCGCTGCCAGTCAAGCCGGTGCTTCATGGTGACAACGGCGCCACGCTTAAAGCAACGACCGTGCTGTCCATGCTCCACTGGCTGGGAATCAAGCCGTCTTACTCGCGCCCTCGTGTCAGCGATGATAACGCTTTCGCCGAGTCGCTGTTTCGCACGGCGAAGTATCGGCCTGAGTTCCCCGACAAGGGCTTTGCCGATCTATCGGAAGCCCGCTGTTGGGGCGCTGACTTTGCCCATTGGTACAACCATGACCATCGGCATAGCGGGATTGGTTATGTCAGTCCGGCGCAGCGCCACGACGGAACGGATCGCGCAATTCTGGCGGCCCGGCATGACTTGTATGAGCGCTCACGAGAAATAAATCCACGCCGGTGGGCTCGACATACACGTAACTGGAACCCGATTGAAGCCATCACTCTAAATCCAGAACGGGATTCAGTCGTCGCAGCAGAATTGGCCAACCGTTCTATAGATCGTTTGGCTGCATGATTCAGGCGACAACTATCTTGACACGCGCCGCAACAGCGCGAGCAGCCCCAGCATCGCGGCCAGGACGGCGTTGGCTTGCGTGCAACGAAATAAACAAAACCAGCGAAGGTAAAACCAACCAGAAAATACCGTGAGACAAGGCTGAAACCCTTTGAACATCACCGGAGTCGAGGTACAGCCAAACGAAGGCGAGAAGTGAAGTAAGAGGCAACGAAGCCAAAGCCGCACCCCAAAAAGAACTGCGCTTGGCAAGCTCGGAGACGGCCACCAACACAACTGCGGAAAGAATGATTTTTAGAGCGTACTGCCACATGAGAAATCAGGTGAGAAATCAGGGGTCAGGTCTAGAAAAGATGCACATCATCCGACGCTCCTGACAATTTTGCCCACCGTCGTGAAGTGTACCCCAAAGTAATCAGCGAGTTGTTGATAAGAATACCCACCCGTCGCGTAAGCTGCGACGATGGCTGCATTTCTGTCTTGTGAGTTCCGCTCGATTTCCGCTAATGGAGGTGGCGGAGGGCGACGCTGCACAATGGGGATTTGCACATCGTCTTTGCCTGATTGGAGGTAAGCTTGCATGCGCAGTACAAACTGGTCATCGCCCAGAAATACCTGGCCCTTGAGATTCGACCAAGGCGAAGCCGCTTTGATGCCCTCTGCTACGAACTGCGCATAACGCTGTTGTGCCAGGCTGCGCCGTTTGGCAAACTGCGCCAGCAATCCATCTACCGCCAGCCAAGGGGCTGGTGGCGTCAGACCCACGCTTGCCCGGTAACTGCTCCATGGCCAGTCGGATGGTTTCTTCGCTATGCCTGCGCGAACAGGGTTGAGCACAACATAACGCGTTAACTCCAGCAGATAGGCATCGCTGTCCACCAGAATGGCTTTGAAGCGCCCTTGAAACAAATGCCCCACGCGCCGGTGTCGTCGATTGCTGGCCTGGGTGTAGACGCCATTGAGTTGACGCATGCCCTTGGACAAATTGCTGTCTGGTGTTTGAACCAGCAAGTGGTAGTGGTTATCCATCAGGCACCAGGCATGGCATATCCAGTTGAACTGGGTAACGACCTGCCCCAGTGTCGACAGAAACATCTGCCGATCCTGGTCGTCCTCAAAAATGTCTTCGCGTCTGTCCCCGCGCGCGGTGACGTGATAGAGGGCATCGGGAAATTCTATGCGTATGGGGCGGGACATGATGAGGAATTGTAGCAGGAGTTATGCTACGAATCTAGACCTGACCCCAGATGTGCAGCCGGAATGAGCGGTCACGTTCACCGGAATACGCACTCTACCCTTTAATCCTCTTTAATCCTTTAATCACAGGTTAAACCGCGACCCAACCCCAGCGCCACTTTACGCCGTGAAACGCGAAACTGCGACCCAATCTATGAAGTGCTTTGATTGTCACTGTAACGCGAGAGTTTGAATTGAAGACAAGTAACTATCTCGGATAGCTTCGCATTTTGGGCTTGCGGCATCAATGCTGACTATTTGCTTCCCACTTTTTTGCGTGGTCAAGTAAAAAATGTCTTTCCCCCCCAATGCTTCAGCCATAGCAATGTGCAATATATCTGCATTTGCACTGGCTTGAGGTGTCGATAAAGTTTCATACTCAACCACCTCAACTGATGGGTAAATATTCTTTCTCTTAATTCTCTCGACTATAAGTCTGTAATTCTCATTAATGGCTGAGAAAATGGGGTTGTCACGTAACTTATCCATAGTCACAGGATCATTAGGTGATGCAGCTTTGATAATTGAATAACGGTTCTTATAAATAGCTTCTTGCGTTGGGATCATGGCGATCAATTTCCGCTTTACCAATGGTACTGGAATTGCGGAAATGCTCTCAGTACAACGGGTGTTCATCGCGGCGCGAGCCGCAACAAAACTTTCTTTGTTGTCGTATTTTGCGCCTTCAAGAAAATATGTCATGCCGCAGCCCGATAGCAACAGCATGGAAATAAAAACAAATGGTGCAGTTTTCTTCATGGTAGTAATTCTCCTCTAGCGGATTGACATACCCCCCTATCGATAAGTACCGGGGGATTATTCCCAAACTTACATCTAACAATTTCCGCCTGCTGACTTGTTACTATTGCAGGATTTAGGTTTGGTGTAGTAGCTGGCGAAATGAGGTTCACTGGAGCAGCTTTGGTTTGCTCACCAAAAATGGTCTGAGGGGGTGGAGTGTTGCTAGCACGCCCCGGCAGAGAACACCTTTTTCTAAATGAATCAACATCCTCCGAGCATAAATCTTGAGATACAGCCGCTAGCGATGGAACTAAAACGCATGCCCCCAAGCTTTTTCTAAATGGCTCTGTTGTGTGGTCATCAAGATACTCAATTTTATTACTGAGGGTTTTGACCGAATATCTATATTGGTATTTCACAGATGGCGCCCGATCAAGGGTGCTTCCAATAATAGCACCCAGAATGGAAGTGCCTAGGTGGCTCTTTGCCGAATAATCTGGCCTCCCGCTGAATGCCTTGTCTACATACGCAGCAGAACCAAATGCAGCCCCAAGTTGCTGCCCACCAGTTGTTCCGGGGTCCGACCTATCTACCCCCTGTGCATCAATAATCACACCAATAGAGTCAGAAGGTACAAGGTCAATAACGTATTGAGACGTTGCTCGATCCCGCTCTTCTTGGGCGAGATCTGACCACACATGAGTAGGTACCTTAATAATCGAACTGCTCTGCGAAAAACAGAAAGTAGCGGTTGTTGTCAGCAACCCCAAGAGAATTAAAGACAGAAAAACTTTTTTCATAAAAGCTTCCTTGTATACGCCAGCGGTGCTTGCCGCAGTCGGGATGCTTCGGCTGGCGACAACCCCAGCGACACACCGAACCCCCAGCCCTAACGAATAGCGTTTATCCGCCGCCCCACCCAAGCCAGCAAGAGCCCCGAACCTATTGGCGGCGGATAAACCTTGTTGGACTGAACTGCGGGGCAGGCGGTACTTATGGGGATTGTAAGGATACGCGGAAGGAAGTCAACCGAATGTCATGAAGCGAGGAGGTTCTGCGATGCGGGATTTGGCGGCCCAGTAGCGCCGAACGGCGCCAACCGCAGCATAAGCACAGCCCGGCACAACCCATCGAACGGGAAATCGGCACACCTGGGCGAGCCCCTCCCCGACCGGCGCAAACGGCCAGTCGCAGACAGGCGCAAACAAGGGGAAAACCCTGCCTCATGGTGGCCCCCGCAATGGCGGGCATCGTTCCGCCGACGGGATTGCCCCCGCCACCCCGAATCGCCCCTCGCGGCAGTGCGGACAACACAACCACTCGATACACGCCACCCGCCGCATGAACGCCTCCACCGGCTCCACCACCGCCGGGTCGGGAGCCGGCGCCTGTAGCGCGGCACGCGCGGCAGCCAGATTGGCGGCCTTGGATCAAAGGTGTCAGGTTCGATTAAATTTGGACAATATGCAGCGGTACACCGGGCAAGTGTATGCGGCGGCGGGGCCTGATGCGGCCAGTATAACCCAATTTAATCGAGCCTTGACCCTTTGGCGCGGCCCCCCTTGGCTCCCGACGCATCGGCCTGCAATCTGGTTACGATATCCGCACGGCGCAGGAATTGCTGTGGCATAAAGACGTGCAGACGACGATAATTTACACTCCAGTTTTGAATCGTGGCGGCAAGGGTCTGCAAGGCCCGCTGGATATTCTGTGATCCGCAAATTAAATGGCCCCTGGCAGGGCAAGGGGTTCGTCAAATGAAAAAAGCTTATTTCATCACCGGCACCGACACCGGCGTAGGCAAGACGCTGGTCGCCTGCGCTTTGCTGCGGGCCTTCGTCAGGCGGGGCAGCAAGGCCGTCGGCATGAAGCCGGTCGCCGCCGGCTGTGTGGAAACCCCCGCGGGCTTGTGCTGCGAGGATGTGGAAAACCTGCGCGCGGCCGGTAATGTTGTCGCTTCTCGGGAGTGGGTTAATCCCTACGCCCTGATTTCACCGGTTGCCCCTCATATCGCCGCGGAGCGGGCCGGCGTGGAGATTGGCCTTGAACAGATAGATCGGTCATTTCGGCAGTTGCGCGAAATGGCCGACGTGACGGTGGTCGAGGGTGTCGGCGGCTTCGTCGTGCCGCTCAATGCCCGCCAGGATACCGCCGACATGGCGGAAATGCTCGGGTTGCCCGTGATCCTGGTGGTCGGAATGCGCCTTGGCTGCATCAATCATGCCCTGCTCACCGCCCAGGCTATCCGTCACAAAGGCCTGCCTCTGGCCGCATGGGTGGCCAACCGGATTGATCCCGACATGGATGCGTTTGATGAAAACCTGCATGCCCTCGAAACCCGCCTTGCGGCACCGTTGCTCGGCATCATTCCCTATCAGGCTGAATCTGATCCCGCTCTGGCGTCGGGTTTGCTGGATTTAAATATTCTTGAATTCTGGCCATTGAACTCGAGAGGTTCAACAGGATAGAAGCATGGCATATTGAACAATATTTAGGATATTCGGACCAATAAGTTATATAATTTTTTAACAACGATTATTCAGGATTCAGGCCATGATTTTATCCCGTACCAGCCAGTATGCCATCCAGGCCCTCATTTATATCGCCACGCGGCCTCCGGGCGAGCCGATTCTGAACCGCAAGGTCGCTGAATATCTCGGCGTTCCCACGGCCTATCTGGCC
>JAIOJM010000288.1 GCA_019911785.1 Sulfuricella sp.
TAGCCGCCCTTCTGCGCGTTGGCGCGGGCCTTGGACAGCATGTCCGGCGTCATGTCCACGCCGATGACCCGGCCGCTGTCGCCCACCTGGCGCGCCGCGAGAAAGCAGTCGAAGCCCGCCCCGCTGCCCAGGTCGAGCACCGTCTCGCCGGGTTTCAGCGCGGCGATGGCCTGGGGATTGCCGCAGCCCAGCCCGAGGTTGGCGCCTTCCGGCACCGCGCTCACTTCACTTTCACTGTAGCCGATGCCGCGCGACAGGATGTCGGCGGCCGGCAACTCGGCCGGGGTGCAGCAAGCCGGACCACAGCCGCAGCCGGAATCGGCGCGGGCCACGGCAGCATAGTTTTCGCGCACTGCCTGGCGTATTTCGTCATGCTTGACATCATTCATTTCATCCACCTCTCAACAACAGGATTGACCAGATTTCGTCGGCGCGCAGCAGGCGCCTTGCGCGATGCCGATGGCGGACAGCTTCGCTTTGGCGCTTTCCTTGCGGCACGCCTCGTCGAAACTGGCGTCCAGACTCTCTCCCGCCTCATCGCGGATGTGGCGCGCGATTTCGACCACCGCGTCGATCTGTTCCTGCGCCACGCCATACTGCTTCAGCTTGTCCATCTGGCACAGCCCCTGTTTGGGGTGGTTGGCGGCAATGTTCGCCGCCAGCGAGACCAGGGCCACGATGGAAGGATGCAATTCCGTGCTCATATAAAACCTCTCAATTGATTGAACAACATGCCGACAATCACGAACGCGGTCGCCAGATAACCGGCGAACAGCGCCAGCAGCGGCCATTTCACCACCTTGCGCAGGATCAGCATCTCCGGCAGGGACAGCGCCACCACTGCCATCATGAAGGCCAGCACCGTGCCCAGCGGCACGCCCTTGGCGAGCAGCACCTCGGCGATGGGGATGATGCCCACTGCGTCGGAATACAGCGGCACCCCGACCAGCACCGCGCCGATCACCGACAGCAGGCTGCCGCTGCCGGCGATGCCGACGATCAGGTCTTTCGGCACGTAGCCGTGCATCAGAGAACCGATGCCGACGCCGATCAGGACGAACTTCCAGATGCGGCCGACGATCTCCCTGACCTGACCCATGGCATACTCATGGCGCGCTTTCAGGGAGCGGTCTTCCTCCATGGGCTGCATCTGCCCCATGTGGATTTTCCACACATACTCTTCCACCCACTTTTCCGGCTTGAAGCGCTCCAGCACGAAGCCGCCGACCAGCGCCACGGTCAAACCGGTGGCCACGTAAATCACGGTCATTTTCCAGCCGATGACGGAGGCCAGCACCACTACCGCCACCTCGTTCACCATCGGACTGGCGATCAGGAACGACAGCGTCACCCCTAATGGGATACCGGCTTCGACGAAGCCGATGAACAAGGGCACCGAGGAGCAGGAGCAGAACGGCGTCACCGCGCCCAGCCCCACCGCCATGAAGCGGGAGCTGACGTTGCCCCGGTTGCGGATGAATTCGCGCACGGTTTCCGGCTTGAGCAGGGCGCGCAGCAAGCCCATGACGTAGATCACCAGAGTCAGCAGCACCATGATCTTGGTCACGTCCATCACGAAGAAATGGGCCGCGTCGCCGAAAGGGGTGCCTTTCAGCCCTGCCAGGTCGTAGATCAGCCAGTCGGCCAGTGCTTCAAACATGATTCTGCTCCATACCCGCCTCGTACCAGCCCTTGCTGCGGTTGACCACCTTCACCACCGCCAGCATTACCGGCACCTCGATCAGCACGCCCACCACCGTCGCCAGCGCCGCGCCGGATTCGAAACCGAACAGGCTGATGGCCGCCGCCACCGCCAGCTCGAAGAAGTTGGATGCGCCGATCAGCGCCGACGGCCCCGCGACGGAGTGGGCAACGCCGAAGCGGCGGTTAAGCAGGTAGGCAAGACCGGAGTTGAAGAACACCTGGATCAGGATCGGCACCGCCAGCATCGCGATCACCCAGGGTTGCCTGATGATCGCCTCGCCCTGGAAGGCGAACAGCAGCACCAGGGTGGCGAGCAGCGCGATCAGCGACCACGGATGCAGCCATTTGATGATGCCTGCCAGCACCGCCACGCCGTGTTCGCGCGACAGCGCCCAGCGCCGCCAGGCTTGGGCGATCAGCACCGGGATGACGATGTACATGAGCACCGAGATGAGCAGCGTGTCCCACGGCACAGTGATGCTGGAAAGGCCCAGCAGCAGGCCGACAATGGGCGCGAAGGCGAAGATCATGATGACATCGTTGAGCGCCACCTGGCTCAGGGTAAACAGCGGATCGCCCTTGGTCAGGTGGCTCCATACGAACACCATCGCGGTGCAGGGCGCGGCGGCAAGCAGGATCAGCCCCGCCACGTAACTGTCGAGCTGTTCGGCGGGCAAATAGGGCGCGAACACGTGGCGGATGAAAATCCACCCCAGCAGGGCCATGGAAAAAGGCTTCACTCCCCAGTTGATGAACAGGGTCACGCCTATGCCGCGCGCATGGACACGCACCTCGTGCAGGACGCCGAAATCGATCTTCATCAGCATCGGGATGATCATCACCCAGATCAAGACCCCCACCGGCAGGTTGACCCGCGCCACCTCCAGACTCCCAAGGGCATGGAAGGCGGCAGGGAAAATCTGGCCGAGCCCTATGCCCACCGCGATACAGAGGAACACCCACAGGGTCAGCCAGCGCTCGAAAAATCCCATCTCCACTCCGGCAGCGGTTTTGGCGGTAATTTCGCATTGCGCGCTCATTATTCACGATCCCGGGAACAGGAGAACATATGCCTACTCATATATTTATCAATGCAGATGTACTGAGACCAAAAAAATTCAGGCGCAGCAGCGAACGGGGCGATTGGGCATCTCTTTCAGGCGCTTGCGGTCGACCTGAAAAATCGCCAACGCAGCGCAGCCCTGGCCCATCTGGTCGAGTATCCTGTAGGCCCACGCGGGCAGCAGGGAGTGAATACGGTAATAGACCCACAGCCCTTCCCGGCGCACCGACAGCACTCCGCTCTCGCGCATCACCGCCAAGTGTCGCGACACTTTGGGCTGGGGCAGATCGAGGGCGTGGCAAAGTTCGCACACGCACAATTCGTCAGCACCCACCAGCAGCGCCAGAAGGCGACGACGGGTTTCGTCGGAAAGCGCATCGAAAAAATCATGGGTGTCTATCATTTGGCAAATATATTCGTCTAAACGTATATAGTCAACCGATTTTTAGTTTTCGACTGGAGGCAATGCTACCCTCCGGTAGACGACATGAAACGGACAACCTGGGTGGGATGCTCGCGGAATTCGTGTTTGGACGGCTTGCGTCCGATGCCGTCATGCAGCGCCTGTTCCAACTGATCGTCACTGCAACCCGCACGTAGCAAAGCCCGCAGGTCCACCTTGTCGTCCTGGCCGAGGCAAAGATAAAGCGTGCCGTCCACACTCAGACGCACGCGGTTGCAGGTGTCGCAGAAGTGTTGCGACATCGGGGTGATGAAGCCGATCTGGCAGCCTCCATCGGGCGACACCAGGTAGCGAGCCGGGCCGCCGCCGGGCACTACCCCGTCCACCAGGCCGAAGCGTACGCGCAGCCGTTCCCGGATCGGGCCGAGAGCGATGAAGGCGGTCTTTCTGCCCATTTCTCCCACCGGCATGGCTTCGATCAGCCGCAGCACGAAGCGGTGCTCGATGCAGTAGGCTGCCATGGCGTCGATCTCGATATCGGTTGTGCCAGCCATGGCGACCATGTTGATTTTGATTGGGCCGAACCCTTCTTTCTTGGCGGCCATCAGTCCCTGTAACACGGCATCCAGCGCATCCCGTCCGGTGATCGCGGCGAAGCGGACCGGGTCGAGGGTATCCAGGCTGACGTTAAGCCGCGTAATGCCAGCGGCGCGCAGGGCCGGCGCGTGTTTTGCCAGTTGGGTGCCGTTGCTGGAAAGGGATAGGTCGGCGATGGCGGGAAGTGAGGAGAGGCGACCGGCGAGCTCGGCTAGGTTCCGCCGCAGCAGCGGCTCGCCGCCGGTCAGTCGGATCTTGTGCACGCCAAGACGTGCGAAGGCCCCCACCACCCGCTCGATTTCGTCGAATGTCAGCCAGTTGACTGGCTCTTCGTAGCCCTTGAAGTCTGCCGGCATGCAGTAGGTGCAGCGCAGGTCGCAGCGGTCGGTGACCGACACCCTCAGGTACTGTATTTGGCGTCCGAAGCCGTCCAGCAGCATAATAGTCACATCCTCCTCTGCCAATCCTGATGGGAAAATGGCCGGCCTCGCGACCGGCCGGCCAGCGCTGCCGAAGGGATACTCGGCTCATGCAGCGCCGGGATCTGACGCGTGCCGCGCCCTGGTTCAGCTTGGCCAGAAACCCTCATCGAACTTGTAGGCTATACCAGCCGAGACTGCTGGCCGATCGTTTCCAGGCTTACTTCTTCGCCTTGGCGGTGCGCTCCGGCATCACCAGGCGCGACATGTAGTCCGCCACCGCGCCGATGTCGGCATCGCTGTAGCCTTTGATGACTTTGACCATATGGGGATCGGCGTTGCGTCGCTGGCCGCTGCGGATCTCGATTGCCTGGCGCAACAGGTACGAGTAGTGCTGTCCGGCGAGCACCGGATAGAACTTGCGTTCATCACCCTCGCCGTTCCTGCCGTGGCACTCCACGCAGTCGCTCTTGTAGAGCTCCTCGCCGCGCTTGAGATTCGTGCCCATCCCCTTGCCGTTGTCGTGCGGGATAGGCAGCGTACGGATGTAGGCAGCGATGTCCGCCAACTCCTGCGGATCGTTGAGCGTGGCGGCATAGGGGTACATGACCGGGTTGTCGCGCACACCGAAACGGATATCGGCCATTTGCTTGATGATCACCGAAACGTGCTGGCCGGCGAGTTGCGGAAACATGCCGTCAGGACGGCCAGCGCCGTTCGGCAGATGGCAGGCGGAGCACACTTCGTAGAGCTTCCTGCCGCGCCTGGCATCGCCAATCGCCAGGACCCCCTCCTTGAACTCGCCCCTGAACTTGGCCCATTTGTAGTCCTCGGCTTCGATGCCTTCGGCCTTGGGTTGCCGAGGCGGGCCGGCGAGGACCAACGGGGCCTGTATCAAACAAAACATTACAGCAATGACGACTCTATATAGCATGGCCTTCCCTTCAATTAAAAAAAGGACGCCTCAGTGCGGCGGGAGCGTCCTGAAACCATGACGTCTCGAACGGCGACGGTCGGGAGGAGAGAAACCATTGCCGCCACGACGTCATGGAGCATTGATAAAAACCGCTATTTCTCCTTGAGGACAATCCTGCCCTGCGCAAGCCCTTTGTCGAGGTCCTCTTGCGGTACCTTTTCATGCACCAGGTTCTGGTGACAATCGATACAGGTTTTGCCCTCGGTCTTCATCTTTTTGTGCTCCAGCGCCGCCTCATCGCTGGAGGGCCGGGGCTCCTTGTGGCAGGCGCGGCACGAGGCACTGTCCCACTTCTTCAGGTTAATGCGCGCATTGTGGGCGTATTCCGCACGGTACTTGTCGAAGTTTTCCTTGGTGCCGAGGTCGTGCCTGAATTCGCCGATCAGCGCCCGCGCGCCATCGACGACATGGGACTCCACGCGGAGGAGAAAATTGGGCGGCAGATGGCATGCCTGACAGTCCGGGTTGACGCCCAGGGCGCCATAATGTGAAGACTCCCTGAGTTCCTTCGCGTTGTAGCTCATGCTGTGGCAGGACAGGCAGAACCTGTCGGAACTGAGGTATTTTTCGCCACCGATCACGCCGAACGTCAGTATCAGCGTGAGGACTGCGCTCACGCCGACCGTCATCAGCGCAACCCGGCGCTTTTCCCTGAACAATTCGCGGATTGCTTTCATGTTTCCCGTCCCTCATGAGCGGTCGCCATTGCGGTCACTCCTTTTCTTCCGTTGCGGCAACCGGTTCCTTGGCGGCTTTCTGGAATTCGGCGCGGATTGACGGCACCGGCTCGCCCTCGAATGCCCCCTTCAGCTTGAAATGTTCGTGCAGGGCCTTCTTGTTGCGTACCGCCTTGTCGAAGTCGAACTTGTATTTCGTGTCCACCTTGGGCGTGAATGGGATAAATGGCGCCTTGGCGTCCTTCCACGGAGAGCCTTCGTAATTCATGTGGCACTTGGCGCATGCCTGATCGTAGTCGAAGTGCTGCCCGGCCGAGACGAGCTTTTGCCGCGGTGTCGTTTTCTGCGTCTTCTTGAAGGCGTCGGCCGCCTTGCGGTGCTCCTTGCGGTAAGCGCCGCCGGCACCGTGGCAATCCTCGCAGCCCACGCCTGTCACGTTGGCCGCTTCGGTCTCCGACATGCCCGGCTTGAAGCCGCCATTTGCGCCGAAGCCGATGGTATGACAGCCGATGCAGTCCTTGTCCTGGGTATAGTCCTTTTCCGGATCGAGCTTGGCCTTTTTCTTTTCCGCAACCTTGGCCTTCGGTTTGAGCGACTCGAAGGCCTTGGCATGGGCGGTCTGCTGCCAGGATTCCTTCTGGCTCTTGTGGCAGCCGCCGCATCCCTTGATGCCCTCGTACTTCGCCTCGGCCATCGCGGACCCGGAAAAGGTCAGCGCCATTGCTGCGGCCGCCAATGCGGCAAACAGATGCTTCATCTTGGTCCCTCCTGAAGAATGTGAGTAAAGCCGAATCTATGCAAATCCAGTTCCTGGCGCGCCGAGAAGTCGTTTGCAGGGCATCCGGTGCCGACAGAAACTGTTCCTGTGGCGCGTTCCAGTTCGTCACGCGCAAATACATGGAGCAGGTCGGCAGCCGCCCGATAGAACGGGCTCTCCGTCATCGAATGGATGTCCCGCCGCAAGGCCTCCATCCAATCGAGATGCGCGGCAACGAATTCTTCATATGCGCCGGGAGCACCCCGCTCCAGCAGGAGCCCCGCGTATTCCAGGATCAATGCAACGTGATCCGGGTAGGCCTTGAAGTCCGACGGAAGCTCGATGCCGTCGGCGCGGTAGCGCTTGAGCATCTCGATGGCCGGGTCGCCCATCAGCATATCTTTTTCCTTGCTGCACTCGGCGCTGGGGTTCGATCCCGCCCAGGCCTTGTACACGCTCTCCACCGGCACCACATAAGGTGGAAACGGCCCCTTGAATGTCTGGTAGTATTCGTCCGTCAGCAATTCCGTGATTTCCGCCAACGATCTGCCCTCTGCGACCAAAATCAGCCGCTCCGAAGCCACCCCGGGGATATCCTTCAGAACATGAGCCAGTGCGCCGCTCAGGGCGTTCTCCACAAACTCCGGCGTCGGCATCCTGAAGCATTCGGCCAGTGCATGGTAGATGGCGATGCGGGTTCCATTCCCGATGTTTCCACTCATTGTTCAGTCTCTCTCTATGGCTTCGTAAGCGGCCGGCGCATCAGCCTGGGCATACGCCGGCCATCATGCCCGCACGAGGCGGGCCGCACCTACCAGGAGCGTTTCAGCAGGTCCGCCCGGGATGCGCCGATCTTGTAGAAATTCTCGTCGTGTTCGCTTACGTCCTCCCATTTGAAGTTGCGGATCGTGACCCCGGTGCCACTGGGCGTCCACTGGTCCTTGGCAAAATCCGGATTGCCATAAAAGACGGGTGCGGTCGCCCCGGGACCGGCGCTGTGGCAGCGAACGCAGGCGAAGGGGCTGAAGTTGTATGCCGTCTTCCAGTCCGAGAGACTGACACGCCGCTCCTTCAGGGCGTTGACAACCCTCTCGTCCACCCGCTTAACGGTGGGGACCGCCACGTCCCCTGAGAAACTTGGCGCGCTCGCGGCCAGAAGGCCGACGGCGCCAATGACAAGTCCGATGCGTTTCATATGCGATCCCTCCTCAAATGTGTTTTCGGCCAGCCTGCTCACGTCTTCTTCCTCGCTAGCGGCTTGAGATAGATGTTGCTCGGATTGATGCCGAAGAAGTTGATGTCGAGCACCTCGCGTCCGCTCGCCGCCACCTGTTTGAGCAGCTCTTCCCGGTCGCCGAAAGTCATGACCCGTCCGGGGCACTTGGAAGAACATGCCGGCGCCCATTGCGCACCCGCGTTGTCAGCGCGCTCGCCCCACTCGATGCGCGCCGGACGCTCGCTCTTGTGGGCGCAGAACGTGCACTTGTCCACCACGAAGTCGCCTTTCGAGTTCTTCACGTTGGTAGGCCGCGGCACGCCGTAAGGGCAACCCTTCACGCAGGCCCAGCAGCCGATGCACTTTTCCTTGTCAACCAGCACCAGGCCGTCTGCCTCGCGCTTGTGGATCGCCTTGCCCGGCACCGGGCAGGAGGCGATGCATGCCGGCTGCTCGCAATGGTTGCAGTTCATGTACATGGCGAACCCAACCGGGTCCTTGTCCATGTCCGGCCCCACCATCACCACGTCGTTGCGCTGCCACTCCTTGGGAATGTGGTTTTCCAGCTTGCAGGCGAACACGCAGCTGCGGCAGTAGATGCACTTGTCCAGATCGAACAACATTGCCATTTGTTTCTTAGCCATTTTTTCGTCTCCCCGTTAAGCCTTGGTGATCCGGCACCAGTGAGCCTTGTATTCCTGAGCTCCACCGACCGTGTCACCATAGTTGTCCATCATCTGGTTCGGCGTATCCACGGCATCCATGTCCAGCCCCAGGTCCTTGCGCACCAGGTTGCGCTTCTCGAAGTGGGCGGGCACCTGCACCGTGTTTTTCTCGATGCCGGGCCAAACCAGAGCCGGCAGCACCATGGAGCCAATGTGGGTCTCGACCTTGACCTTGTCCCCGGTTTTCAGCCCATATCTGGCCGCCAATTCGGGATGCATCATGGCGAACTGATCGGGCGCGAGCTGGAGCAGTCCCGGCATCCACATGGAGTACCCGTGCTGGGTCGGCGCCGACGGTCTGGCCGAGGTAAGGCTATGGGGGAATTTCTGCATCATGGCCGGGTCGGGCTTGCCCCACTTGACCTTCCGCACCAGCTTGCCGCGCCAGGGGTTCACCACGTACTCGTCGGTGTAGACCGGGGATCGGTGACCGTAGGGGTTGGCCGGGGAGGTGAAGTACTCCGGCAGCGCACTGTGGCCGAGCGCCTTCAGTTTGTCATCGAACTCCTTGGTGTAGATGATGATCTTGTTGTGGTCGTTCGGAAAACGCCTGCCTTCCGGGAACTTGTCGTTGGCCCACAGGAGTTTCCAGGCCGGGTGATCCAGGAACTGGACCTTGGTGCCGGGATGCTCCCCATCCACCAACTGCTCGGGACGCAGTGCCTTGGTGGCGGGATGGTCCTTGCCTGGGCATGGCCAGGCGATCGGATTGTCGCTCTTGTCCAGCCGTTGCCAAGTCAGGCCGCCGCTGGTTCCGGCGCGCCCGACACCTTCGTTCCAGTAGGTTTTCTTGTCATGGAAGCGGGCAGGCAGATTTTCTGTCCAGTATTCCTTCGGATACTTCTTGTCGAACTTGGCGATGTGGTGCGCCAGATCAATCCAGATGCTGACGATCGGCTTGGCCTCGCCCATGGGCTCGACGACCTTGTTGCGCCAGCGGATTGCGCGGTCGTCGCGGCGGTCGCCGATGTTGTCCTTCTCGTAGCCGGTGGCTTCCGGCAGGATGTAGTCGGCGAACATGCCGTGGACCCGCGGCCAGATCGTCGTCCACACCGACAACTCCAGATTGGGGCTGAGGTAGGCTTCCTGGATCTTCTTGCTGTTCTGGCGCATGGTGGTCCAACTCGCCGCATTGAAAACCGCCTTGATGGGATAGGGCTTGCCATGCAGGATCGCATCCTCGATGGCTGTCGGCAGAAGCAGGCCCGGCTTGTGGGCGGTCTCTGGCGGCTTGCCGTGCTTGAGGTCAGGCATGTCGAAATCAAAGCCACGGTTGTTCATGAACAGCGCGCCGCCGCCCGGCACCCCGATATTGCCGGTAATGGCGGTCAGGATGAAGATCATGCCGAAGTTCTGCGTCGCGTTGCAGTGCCCTGCGATGCCGTGGTTGGTCCATAGGGACGCGGGCTTGGTCGTGGCGTACTCACGGGCGATCCGCTTGATGTCCGCCTCCGGAATGCCAGTCATTTCCGACGCCCACTTCGGGCTATAGCCCTTCTCATTGACGAATTTCACCAACTCGTCGTAACCGATGGTCCAGTTCTTGATAAAGTCATGATCCACCCAGCCGTTATTGACGATCTCGTGGATCATGCCGTAGACCATCGCCATGTCGGTGCCCGGTCGGATCGGCACCCACTCGTTGGCCTGCATGCCCCAAGGGTTGAGGATGGGATCGACGACCACCATCTTCGCGCCCTTCTTGACGATGTTCTCCAGGACGTGCCCGGACACCACGACCCGCTGTTCGGCCATGTTCGCGCCGAGCATGAGCAGGTACTTGGTGCTCTCCAGATCGTGTTGGCCAGAGATGGGATCGAAGCCGAAGCCGTTGCTGAACTTGCCCACGCCGGCACGCATCGCCACCGCATACTTGCCGGTGTCGTTGCACTGCGGGCCACCGCTGTCGATGTTCGGGGTGCCAATCATCTCACCGAAGCGCTCGAAAATGCCGAATCCCTCTTCCTCCTGGCGGGTGGTCTGCTCGATGACGATCGTGTGCGCCCCGTGCTTGTCGCGGATTTCCAGGAGTTTCTGCGCAATCTCGTCATAGGCTTGGTCCCAGCTGATTTCGCGGAACTTGCCGCTGCCGCGGGGGCCGACGCGCTTGAGCGGTTTCAGGATGCGGTACTTGTTGTAGCCCATCTGGATCGTGGACTGGCCCTTCGGACAGAGACGCCCGTCCTGGACGATGTCTTTCGGGTCGCCGTAGTTGTTGACGGCGCGGCCGTCCTTGACCCAAACCATGATGCGGCACTGGCTGTTGCAGTAGGGACAGCCGTTGCGCACCACCTTGTCGGGGAGTTCCGCCTGCTTGTCGCCGAACCGTACCGGAAGCGTGTAGGGAAACTGCTCGATGGTTTTTTCCTTGCTGGTGACTGCGCCCAGCGGGATGCCGTCGTCACCGGCGGCGAGTGCCAGCCTGGTTCCCTGCCAGTTCGCCCCCAGCATTGCGCCGGCCGCAGTGGTCAGCTTCAGAAAGCTGCGGCGGCCGTTTTGTTGCTTTTCGTCTGCGGTTGCCATGGCTTACACCTCCTCCGATACTTTTGAAATAAAGGATGCGACGTTGGCGGACCGCTCTTGTAGCGCCTCGCCACGGCCAAAGCCGCCGAAAGACGCCGCTTGATCGCTTTCGCCGGTCGCCGCCTCGGCAGAGCCGGAGATCGTGACGCCCGCCATCGTTCCCGCCACGACCACGCCCGCTCCGGCGACGATCCCGCCGCCCAGTTTGAGAAACCCTCTCCTCGACAATTCGTTCATTGTTTTCCTCCTGTCGTCATTTGGCTGACCATGCCCGCCACAAAACATGACTAGCAAGGTCTGTGCCAGCAACATGAATAACACAATAACTTATTGATTTATTTTGTTAATAGGCAGTGATCGCCGGGAATAGAGCGGCTGATTGGCGAGAAATCAGGGGAGGAAACGTAACGCCGGAGAAGGTGTGTTACGAAAATGAAACGGCTTCGTGAAGGATTGTTGCTATTCGACGCTACAGGGATGAACCGTCAATGGACGCGATCTACGGGGCAATCTCGATATGGGCGATGGCGGTATCGCCTTTCGATACCCTGATCTCGAACCTGACCCGATTCCTTGCTGCGGCCACTGCCTCTTCGAGTACATTCGGCCCGGCAACCGGAAAGCGTGTCCGGCCCTCCTTGAGAACATAGGGCGTGGCGCCATGATCCAAGGTCACCGTTGCGCCGGCTCGATCGACGGAAACGACGGTTGCGTACCCGCTCTCCACCACGGTTCCGTCCAAAGCATAACCTCCACCACAAGCGACGCCAAGCTCGCCATGCAACATCAGAACCGTCAGAAATGCGAGATTGACCATGCGCTTCATCGCCCGCAGTTTGCCGGCGGCCCGATCGCTATTTCCGCGATCCGTCAGGCTCATGATGTCTGTTGGCAAAATACCATCTGAATGGTGTGGCAAAGTCACAATTTTACTCCTTTTTGGGGCCTGGCTGCGCCACAAGAAAATCGTTAGGCGGCTTCTCGCCTTGCTTCTACTTTCGAGGAAAGTATGACCGAGTGCGTTTGAGTAGTTTCGTAGCTGTTACCATCACTGGCACTTCAATCAACGGCCCAACGACAGTGGCTAATGCTGCACCAGAACCAAGACCAAACACAACCATCGCTGTACCGATAGCAACTTCAAATTGAGTACTGGAGCCTATAAGGGCGACCATTGCTGCGTCTTCGTAGCGATAACGGAACAACCAAGCAACCAAGTACGTGCCAGCTAAAATCAGCACGAAGTGAGGTTCCCCCGAAAAATAGTCTTCCAAGGGTGACGTAAAATAGACGTTACTTTGGAAAGGAAGACCATGAAGATACCGAAGCAGGAATACACCGCCGAATTCAAGGAACTGGCAGTCAAGCGGGTCAAGGAAGGGCTGACGCCCGGCGCGGCAGCCAAGGAACTGGGGCTGAACGAGCAGACCCT
>JAIOJM010000289.1 GCA_019911785.1 Sulfuricella sp.
GGATAAACCGGCCGGGTGCCATCCAGCCGTTCTTTCAGATCGGCCCGCAGCGCCTCGATCTGTGCCACGGCCCGCTGTTCCATGTCGGCGCGTGCCGGCCGTGCGGCGATAATTTCCGCGCCCTGCTCCCTGAAATAGCCGTTGCCGAGCCAGCGGTGGTCCTGGCCGCCGGTATTCACCACATATTTCACCGGCTGCCGGGTCACTCGCTTGATGGCGCGGTGCATGGCCTGGGCGGCCAGATATCCGGCACCGCTGTCGACCACCACTACGCCGCCAGTGGTGACGATGAATCCGGTGTTGGCGTTCATGCCGTAATTTGCATAGGTGCGCCCGCCGGTATCGCCGATGAAGGCGTAAACATCGGGCGCCACCTTGATCGGCGTGAGGGTGAGCGCAAAGGCATCGCCCATCGCCAGACAGGTGATAAACAGGACCATGGTCGTTAAGCGGTCACGCATGTGGGTAAGTGGATTCTGTTTCATCATTCGGGTAGGCATTTGATTCACTTTCTCACAATCGCGTAATTCCAATTCCAAATCAAAAATGCATTATTGCCATCTCTCCTGCAGGGAGGGAGAGAGCTGGAGAGAGGCTGGGCAACGAGTTTAATAAAAAAGCAGCTTGATAGCCACGATTTCCTATCCCCCGGTGGACGACATGAAACGCACAACCTGGGTGGGATGCTCGCGGAATTCGTGTTTGAGCGGCTTGCGTCCGATGCCTTCGAGCAGCGACTGGTCCAGCTGATCGTCGCTGCAGCCGTTGCGTAGCAGGGTCCGCAGGTCCACCTTGTCGTCTTGGCCGAGGCAGAGATAGAGCGTGCCGTCGACGGAGAGCCGCAGGTATTCGATGCGGCGTCCGTGGCTGTCATATAGCATGGCATCTCCCACGGAACACTCCTTCCACTTCTTGCGCTGGTAAAATCAACGAAATCCGGGCAGATTGAACTCGGCCTTGCCCGGCTTCCAGCCGCGCGTGCCGTCGCGGCAATCCGGGCACAGTTCAAGGTGGTCGGTCGGCAGCCCACTCTGGCGCAGGCGGTCAATGATGACCTTCAACTCGCGCGCGGTCGCCACCGATTTGCCGCACGCCTTGCAGGCAACGAGATCGGGGGCGGTCTCGCGCTTGGTGAAGTAACGCCTGGCTGTTTTAGTCTCATCATCGACGGCGGCAGCAAAGAAAACGCGTTGCTCGTCGTGCAGGGCGGCCTCGACTACGCCGAGCAGCGCCGAGTACACCGACGGCAGATCGCGTTCGCGCTCGGTCTCAGCCACCCTCGCCGCAATTTCTGGCAGGATGTGCCGGAGCAGGCCGCGAACGGCTTCCCTGTCGTCGAGGATGGGTTCCAGCAATTCCGGCCCAGCGGCATCTGCCCGGTGAAAAAGCAGCGCCAGGAATTCCAGGATGGTGGCGAGATGATCCGGCGTGTCGTGCATATCCGGGGATTGCTCCACGCCGTGGCGATAGAAGATTTCCGCGAGCATTTTGGTGTTGGCGCCGAACAGGGTTCCATCCAGATAAAAACCGGCATTCAGCCTGGCAGGTATGGGCGGCACCAGGAACAGCGAGCTGTAGGCTGGCAGCAGCGACTCCACGTCGGCTTGCGCCAGGACTGCGCGCAGTTCCTCGACCTTGTCCCCGATGTCCAGGCCGAGCGAATCTGCCAGATACGCCAGGTCGTCGGCCAAGTCGTCGCGCAGCGCCCGAGGAAGAAACTCCCCGCGCGGCGGGAGGAGCGCCTGAGCCAGGCATTGCCAGAACTCGGCGCGGGGAGAAAAACCGTTGTTCACTGCATCCATGTTGTTTGCCCTCTTTTGTCCGCTTAACCCTGGGCGAGATGGCCGGCTGCTTCCATGCATTCCTTCGGCGCGGCGCAGAGGTTGAACAGGCGTTCGCCGAGTGCGTACAGGGCCAAGCCGGTGCTGATGCCCACCACCACCAGCGCCCACTCGGTCAGGGAGGGCGTGTAAGGGGTCACGCCGTTCATCCAGGTGCCCTTGAACATCGGCACGTTCTGGCCGGCGACGATGAACTGCAGGCGCTCGATGAACATGCCGAGCAGCACCAGGACCGAAGCCGTGACCTGCCATTTCGGCACCTGCTGCATGGAGGGGGACAACATCATCAGGAACGGCAGCGCCAGGCACACCCAGACTTCGAGGTGGAACCAGGGCGCGTGCAGCAGCGCGACGAAGCCTTCCATGCCGTCCAGGTTGCTCCACAGGCCCACCCAGATGCGGGTGAGCAGGAATACCAAGACGATGCCGATGAGGGTGGCGAAAACCTTGGGCAACTGGTCGCCCAAGGTCAGCGAACGCAGCGGGGCCGGTATCTTATTGGGATTGAAGCCGTAGGCGAGATAGACGCTGACCACGATCGCCGCCGCGCCGGAGAGCGCTCCAGAGATGATGAAGAACAGCGAGGTGGCGGAACCGAACCACATCGGGCGCATCGCCATCGAGCCGAACACCAGACCCAGCATGCCGGAAGCAAGCACCACGGCAACGAAGGAGGAGGTGCCGATGAAATGGCTGAGCGGGCTGTCCCAGTCTTCCTTCCACAGCAGGTAGAACTTGACGATCAGGAGCACCAGGTCGATGGAGTAGAACACTCCCATCCAGAACATCGGGGAATGGATCTGCATGCCCAGCGGCATGGCCCACAGCATGCGGAATGGATGGCCGAGTTCCAGCGCCAACACCGAAAAACCTGCGATCAGGGTGACGATCGAAAGCCAGATGGCGCGCTTGGCCACGGGGTAGAACTGCTTGAAACCGAATACCGTCGACAGAGAGGCAATGAAGGTCAGTCCCGACGAGGTCAGCGCGAAGAAGACATAGGTCGCGATCGCGCTGCCCCAGTTCACGCCGTCGCTCGATGTATTGAACGAGGCATGCCCTTCGGTGAAAAGCATGTAGAACACAAACGCCAGGCTTGCCACCAGCGCCGCCACCGAAAGCTTCCAGATGGTGGCGGTGACATGGCTCTCTCCGAACATTTTGAGCGCGCCAGCCACGGCCTCGCTCGGGGTTTTGGGGTAAATGAAGTTCATGATCTTCCTCCGTCAGGATTTCTTGTGGATTGCCCGGTTGCTCGGCACTGCGCCGCCATCACCGGTGAGGTAATACACCTGCGGCTTGTTGCCCAACTGGTCGAGCAGCCGCACGCCGCGTTTGTCGCCGATCATGCGCGAGACATTGCTTTCCGGGTTGGACAGGTCGCCGAAGAAGCGGGCGCCCGGTGCGCAAGTGACCACGCAGGCCGGCGTAAATTCGCGCAGCTTCGGATCTTGCGGATCGAGATCGGGCGTTCCCTTGGGCGCCTTGGAAATGCGGTGGTAGCAGAAGGTGCACTTCGATACCACATCGTGCGGCTGGATGCCGACGCCATGCTTCCAGTCTTCCCGTGCGTCCGGCATTTTCCACGGCGGGTTCCACGAGTGGCCGTCTTTGCCTTCATGCACCTTGCGCATGTCTGGTGCTACCAGCGGTTTTTCGTCGGTGTAGAAACGCACGCCGTAGGGGCAGGCCACC
Source organism: Sulfuricella sp. (assembly GCA_019911785.1). Next base: position 3,537 of record JAIOJM010000289.1, read on the forward strand.
ATGCAGTATTTACAGCCGATGCACTTGTCCCAGTCCACCAGCACGACGCCATCCTCCGTCTTGTAGGTGGCGCCGGTCGGGCACACCGCCATACAGGACGGATTCTCGCAATGCTGGCAGGGGCGCGGAAACCACTTGAGCTGGGCGCTGGGATACGTGCCCTCGGTAAAAAAGATCACATCCTGCCAGTTTTCGCCCGGAAGCCGGTTGTTCTCCATGCCGCACGCTACGGTGCAGGCCTGGCAGCCGACGCATTTTTCCAGGTCTATAACCATTCCCCACTTAGCCATGATCAGGCCTCCTTAAAAGATTCAAACTTTCTCTACGAAGACCTTGGCGCTGTGGTAGCAGCACTGGCCGGAAATTGCA
>JAIOJM010000290.1 GCA_019911785.1 Sulfuricella sp.
CCCTTACCGTCATCATCAAGTTTGACAAGGGCGGGAAAGTGCGTGACTTCGCCTACCACACATCGAGGTTCTAAGATGAAGAAGCTACCAATATTGCTCGTCGCATTCCTCATCGCCGGCTGCGTGACCATACCTCCAAACACTTTTGTCGTAACGCCAGAGCTTCTACAGCAAAGACAACTTGAAACTCGGCGCTATGACGGCATCAAAGAAGCTGACCTGATTACCGCGAGTGCAAACGTACTCCAGGATCTCGGATTTAATCTTGAGAACTCAGAAACCAAGCTAGGTGTGCTAACGGCCAGCAAACAACGAGATGCCACCAATGGAGGCGAAGTAGCAGCGGCAATCATTGTTGCCCTGCTTGGTGGTGGCGCAATGGCCATCAGCAAAGACCAAACTATTCGCGTAGCTCTTGTTGTCCGTCCAGTAAATGACAGCAACGGCAAGGCAATGGTCGATAGCCACTTTGTCCGGGTTTCCTTTCAGCGTCTTGTGCGACGCACTGACAATAGCGTCTTAGCCCAGACCCTCCGCGATCCCCAGCTCTATCAAGATTTCTATGAGCGGGTTTCAAAATCTGTCTTTCTTGAGGATCATAAAATATGAAACTTCTATTCCCAGTCCTTATGGTGTGTGCCTTGCTGTTAAGCGGTTGTGCCACTACAAATCAACGAGTGCTTGATTCGGGTGGTGAAACTCAACTTCAAAAGCGTAGTTATCAGTCACGCATATTCGATACGGCGGACAAGGAAAAGGTACTTAGAGCAACAATTTCAACCCTTCAAGACCTTGGCTTCGTAATCGACCGTGCAGATTTAATGCTAGGGAGCGTAAGCGGCACGAAACTTGATCAGCACCAAATAAAAATCACGGTTTCGGTGCGTTCGAAGGGGAGTGATCGTATGTTGGTGCGAGCGAATGCTCAATTTAACGTAACACCGGTCGAAGACCCTAAGCAGTACCAAGACTTTTTTGTTTCGCTTGAAAAGTCATTGTTTCTTACTGCTCATGCGGGTGAATGAGGCGCGTTCTGCCAAGCATAAAGCCTAACTCTGCATTCGAGAGGGACGCGCCAAAAGCGGCGCGCCCCTCAATTTGAACGTTCGCCCCTACCTTTATTCGGAAGCTTAGGGGGTATTTGTGCATACAAAAACCTTGACAAATCACCTATTTGTACATACACTTTAGTTTATGAAAGTCGACTTTGACCCGATCAAGAACGAGAGAAACATCAGAGAGCGCCAGCTCTCGTTCGAACGAGCGGCAGAAGTCGATTTCAATACTGCGCTGGTGTTTCCTGACACCCGAAAGGCATATGGCGAAACCCGTTACATCGCGCTGTGCTACCTGGATCGCCGGCTGCATGTGCTGTGCTTTACCGAGACCGAGACGGGCATTCGGGTAATCAGTTTCCGTAAGGCAAATACGAGAGAGGCAAATAGACATGGCAAGCCGCAAACCCTTGATTGAAGCGGACGGGGAGGTCCGCGAACTGACCGCCGAAGATATGGCGAAATTTAAGCCGGCCGCTGAGGTGCTGCCACTATCCCTTAGAAAGAAACTAGGCGTGCGTGGCCCTCAGAAAACACCGACCAAAGAGCGCATCACCATTCGGTTGTCGCGAGACGTGGTAGAGCAATTCCGAGAAGGTGGCGAGGGCTGGCAAACCCGAGTGGATGCTGCCTTGCGTGAGTGGCTCAAGAACCATTCTCCGGCGTAAGTCATTGCTTCATTCACGCACGGGGTCGAACCCTTCGGTTGACGTACCTCTTTTTTAGCCTCCAGATTTCCCAAACTGAAGGCGACGCAGACAGCCATCGTCAAAGACCTGGCCATGCCTATGGCGGATGCCGTGGTCCAGCCTGGCACTGCCCTCTCCCCCAAAAGAACTACTCCCCTCAGCCATAAGAACTAGCGCCGCCGGCCTTATGGCGGAGCCGGCCATCGTTCTTTTTTCCTCTTAAAATCCACAGTCCTGCATATATGCCGCAGCCCTGCGAATCACTATTCTCTCAAACATCTTCAAAGCATCAATCGGTGGGAGGAAACATGGCTACGCAGAAATACAAGGCATGGACCGTGGTCATTGCGAGCACGATTGCGTTCACCGTCTGTTTCATGATCTGGATGATGTTTGCCGTGATCGGCATCCCGATCAAGAAAACCCTGGGGCTCAATGAGACCCAGTTCGGCATCCTGATCGCCATGCCGGTTCTTACCGGCTCGCTGATCCGCGTGCCGCTGGGCATGTGGACCGACAAGTTCGGCGGCCGCATCGTGTTCTTCCTGCTGATGCTGTCCACCGTCATCCCGATTTTCATGATTTCCCGCGCCACCGAATTCTGGGAGTTCCTGGTAACCGGCCTGTTCGTGGGTGTCGCCGGCGGCTCCTTCACCGTGGGCATTTCCTACTGCGCCCGCTGGTTCCCCAAAAACCAGCAGGGCTTCGCGATGGGCATATTCGGCGCCGGCAATACCGGTGCGGCGGTGACCAAGCTGGTGGCACCGATCATCGTGGTAGGTTATGGCTGGACCATGGTGCCGCAGATTTACGCGGTCCTCATGCTGGTCACCGCGATTCTGTTCTGGATCTTCAGCTATACCGAACCCAGTCACGCGGTGGGCAAGAGCATAACCATCCGCGAGCAACTCGCCGCGTTCAAAGACCCCAGGGTGTGGAAATACAGCCAGTACTATTCCATCGTGTTCGGCGGCTACGTCGCCCTGGCTCTGTGGATGACCAAGTACTACGTTTCCGAGTACGGCTTCGACCTCAAGACGGCGGCTCTGCTGGCTGCGGCATTCAGCATCCCCGGAGGCCTGCTGCGCGCGGTAGGCGGCTACTTTTCCGACAAGTACGGCGCCCATTCCATCACCTGGTGGGTGCTGTGGATAGCGCTGATTTGCCTGTTCTTCCTGTCCTACCCGCAGACTGAATTCACCATCCATACCGTGACCGGCCCTTCCACTTTCCACGTGGGACTCGGCCCGACCGCATTCACCATCATCATGTTCACCCTGGGTATCGTATTCGCGATAGGCAAGGCATCGGTCTTCAAATACATCTCCGATGACTACCCCCACAACATCGGTGTGATCTCCGGCGTAGTGGGACTGGCGGGCGGATTGGGCGGCTTCCTCATGCCGATCATGTTCGGCGCGCTGGTGGATCTGACGGGCATCCGCTCCTCCGCCTTCATGCTGATGTTCGGCGTGGTATGGGTATCCCTGATGTGGATGTACTGGACCGAGGTGAAGCCGCTGGACGCGGAACGGGAAAAGCATCGTGTCAAGGCAGC
>JAIOJM010000291.1 GCA_019911785.1 Sulfuricella sp.
GGTCCATGCTGGATATCCGCGACGGCGGCTTCACCCTGTGGGCCGGGATGGCGGCGGCATTGCTGGTGGCGGTCTGGCGGGGCTGGCGTCGCGCGGCACTACGCAAACCGCTGGTCTTGGGGCTGGCGGCAGGGGCGCTTGCCTGGGGAGCGATGTTCGGTGCGATACTCATGATGGACCATACGGCTCTGCCCAAGGTGTCGTTGACGACACTTGCGGGCGAGCCGGCAGACCTCGCTGCGCTAGCTGCCGGCAAACCCATGGTCGTCAATTTGTGGGCCAGCTGGTGCCCTCCCTGCCGCCGCGAAATGCCGGTGCTCGCCGCCGCGCAAAAACAGGAAACGGGCGTGAGCTTTGTCTTTGCCAACCAGGGCGAAGATGGGACGACGGCCCAGTACTATCTCGACGCCGCTCGACTCGATCTTGCCAACGCTCTACTCGACCCCGGCGCCGGCATTGGCCGCGAGGTCGGCTCGATGGCGCTGCCAACCACTCTTTTCTATGACGCCAACGGACGTCTGATCGATACCCACCTGGGTGAACTGTCGGCCGCCTCGCTGGCGAGTAAATTAAACCAACTGCGCTCGCGCCCTCTCAAATAAGGAATAAATCACTCATGATTAAAAAACCATTTGTTCAATTTGCCGTTTTGTTTGCCTTGATCAGCATGACCCTGGGTGCACAGGCGAAAGACTGGCCGGCACCGATCAAGGCGCTCGAAGCCCAGGGCGCCGAGGTGATTGGTACCTTTGCTGCGCCAGGCGGGCTGACCGGCTATGCCGGAATGATCGAGCAACAGCCGCTGGCCATCTACCTGACCGCCGATGGCAAACAGGCGATCATCGGCACCATGATCGACGCAAAAGGGACCAACCTGAGCCAGGAACCGTTGGACAGGCTGGTCAGCAAACCCATGACCGTGAAAATCTGGAAACAGCTTGAGAAGAGTACCTGGATTGCCGATGGCAGCAAGAATGCCCCGCGTGTCATCTACACCTTTACCGACCCCAACTGCCCCTACTGCAACAAATTCTGGAATGATGCCCGCCCCTGGGTCACGGCCGGCAAGGTGCAGTTACGCCACGTCATGGTCGCCATCCTCACGGACACCAGCGCGGGCAAGGCGGCGGCCCTGCTCTCTGCCAAGGATCCGCAAGTCGCCCTGATCCAGCACGAACAACAGCATGCCGGTGGTGGCGTCAAGCTATTGGGCCAGATATCGGCAACAGTTCGCGCACAGCTCGATGCCAACCAGAAGTTGATGCAGCAACTCGGGGCCTCTGCCACCCCGACCATCTTCTACAAGGACGCCGGCGGCAATCTGCAAAAGATACAAGGTGCGCCATCGGCAGAGATGCTGACCAAAATTCTTGGCCCGCGCTGAACCTGCCTGGTGGCTTGATCAGACCGTCCCTAATGCGAGCCAGGATGCCCCGCTTTTGCCTCCATCAACAGATGGGTGATTTCCGCCGCCGAATGCACGCCCAGCTTTTCCATCGTGTTATGGCGGTGCACCTGGACGGTCTTGTCGCTGATTGCCAGCTCGCGGGCGATGATTTTGTTGGGCTTGCCGGCGGCCATCAATTCCGCCACCTCGCGTTCGCGCGCGGTCAAAGTCGCCAGAGCGGTTTGTGCGGTGCGGGTTTGCGTACTGATCCGGCATTCCTCAATGCTGCGCTGCACCGCGCGCGTAACCGCATCGAGCAATACCTGATCCTTGCAGGGCTTTTCGAGAAAATCGCAGGCGCCGGTTTTCATTGCCCGCACCGCCATGGCCAAATCGCCGTGGCCGGTCAGAAAGATGATGGGTAAGCGTTTGCCATGATCTTTGAGTGTTTGCTGCAGTTCCAATCCGCTCATCAGGGGCATGCGCACGTCGAGCACCAGGCAGCCCGGCACATGCCCGTCGTAACGGTCGAGAAAGTCATGCGCCGACTCGAAAGTCGCCACACGCCATCCCGCCGAATCGAACAGATAAGCCAGCGAGCGGCGCATCGCCGCGTCATCGTCAACCACAAACAGCACCGCATCGTGTTCTTTCATAGGCCTCCCTGTGATTCTTCCCGCGGCAGGCTGAACCATACTGCCAGCCCGGCATTGTCGTCATTGGCCGCTGCCGACAGCGTTCCCCCAAACGATTCGATGATGCTTTTGCTAAGCGACAAGCCCAAGCCGAGGCCCTCGGGTTTGGTGGTGAAGAACGGTTCGAACAGGTGCGCGAACTGTTCGGGCTTAAGCCCGCAACCGGAATCGCGTACGGTGATGAGATAGGCGCTGGCTTCCGCCCGGAACTGTACCTCGATCGGTTCGTGCGCATGGCCGGCGGTCTGCTGCGCATCCAGTGCGTTTTTCAGCAGATTGAGCATGACCTGCTGGATCTTCACGGGGTCGGCGATTACCTTGGCCGGTTGTGTCGCGTCGGGTTGCCAAATAACGCGCGCTAGTGGATGGGTGCCGCAAAACAGGGCGATGGCTTCGCCCAGAACCGCGATCAGATCGACCGACTTCTGTTCGGCTGTTCTTTTTTGGGCGAACGCGCGGATATTCCGAATGATGCTTGCCGCCCGCTCACTTTGCGTGACGATTTCGCCGGTTCCGTCCAGCAAGGGTGCCGGCTCCAACCGGCCCGCCGCAATCCGCCGCGCCATGCCGCGGGCGAAGTTGCGGATCGCCGCCAGCGGCTGGTTCAACTCGTGCGCGATTGCGCTTGCCATTTCGCCGAGGATGGCCAGTCGCGCGGTATGGTCGAGCGTGGTTTGACGCAAGCGCGCCTCTTCCGTCATGCGCTGCTGTTCCTCCTGCGCGTCGCGCAGTTCGCGGGTGCGCTGGCTCACCAGGTGTTCGACCCGCACGGTATGCACTGCCCAAACGACCAATAAAGCCAGAATCAGCAACAGCCAGCCCCAGTAGCGCCGCAAAACGCCTTCGAAGGTCCATTGGCGCAAATAGGCATAGGGGCCGATTTTCAGTTCGCGGAACAGCTCGTCGACAACCTGATAATCGGCGGGTACGGCCCAACTATAGCCATCCGCGGTACGTGGCATACGCAACAAGGCGATGGCCACTTGCTTGGACAGTTCCGCCGGGGTGTGACGCAAGGCGGCAATCGGCCAGTCGGGGTATAGCCGCGATGATGTTTGGCACTGGAAGCCCTGGGTGGCGATCGGCGCCAGCACATGCAGCTCGCCGGCGCCAATCTCGCCGCTGCGGATCATCTGCTCAAGCATACAAGTGCGAATGATGCCGGCGTCGGCCCGGCCTGCACGAACTGCATGCACGATTTTTTGAATCGGGAAACCCGTAAACTGCAGATTGGCGAGATCATGCTCAGGATCGACACCGGCTTCCAGCAATTCGCGTGCAGCGATCTGGTATCCCCCGAACGCATCCGGATCAACTGCCAGCACATGTTTGCCGGCCAGATCGGCCAAGGTGTGCAAGCGCGCGTTATTGCGCACCACGATGGCCGATCCGATCGATTGCCTTGGCGACAGGGCCCAAGGTGACTCGATGGTCGCGATGCGACTGGCGCCATCGCTATGTTCGAGGGCGACATAGTGGCCGCTGCTGGTGATGACGAAATCAATGGTCCGTTCCTGCACCGCGCGCGTCAGCCCGGCCTGGTCGAAATCAAGCAGAATGAAACGATGGTCCGGAATGGTGGCTACAAGCCAATTCCTGACATAGGACCAATCTTCCTGTACTGCCTCGGCGCCTTTATATGCCAGCACACCGATCCGCACCGTAGACGCATTGCTTGCGTCCGCGAGGGATGCCTGGAGCAGCAGGGCCACGCACATCAAAAAAACGCCAAGCCGGTAGAGCGGTCGCAGAAAGAGCATGTCTTGTATTATCGGCTTATCAAACTCGACTGTAAAAAAAGGCGCAGGATTATTCAATCCTGCGCCTTTTTGTTTTTTGCGGCCAGGCTAAACGCTGACGGCCTTTTCGCTGTTCTCGGCAAATTCGAGACGGACATTCTCCTGCTCGTCGATATCCACCACGACCTTGCCGCCATGGGTCAGTCGGCCGAACAGCAGTTCGTCCGCCAACGCCTTGCGGATGGTGTCCTGAATCAGCCGCGCCATCGGTCGCGCGCCCATTGCCGGGTCGAAACCATGCTTGGCCAGATGATCCTTTAGGGCATCGGTAAACACGGCCTCCACTTTTTTCTCGTGGAGCTGTTCTTCCAGCTGCATCAGGAACTTGTCCACCACGCGTAGGATGACCTCGCGGCTGAGCGGCGCGAAGGAAATGGTGCCGTCGAGGCGGTTCCTGAACTCCGGACTGAACAGCCGCTTGATTTCCGCCATTTCATCGCCTTGCTGCCGCGCGGTGGTGAAGCCGATGTTGCTCTTGGTCAGGGATTCGGCACCGGCGTTGGTGGTCATGACGATGATCACGTTGCGGAAGTCCGCCTTGCGGCCATTGTTGTCGGTGAGCGTGCCGTGGTCCATCACCTGCAGCAGGATGTTGAAGATGTCGGGGTGGGCTTTTTCGATTTCGTCGAGCAGCAGCACCGCATAGGGATGCTTGGTGATCTGTTCGGTCAGCAGGCCGCCCTGTTCGAAGCCGACATAGCCGGGCGGGGCGCCGATCAGGCGGGATACCGCGTGCCGCTCCATGTATTCGGACATGTCGAAGCGGATCAGCTCGATGCCCAGGGTGTAGGCCAGCTGCCGCGCCACTTCGGTCTTGCCGACGCCGGTCGGGCCGGAAAACAGGAAGGCGCCGATCGGCTTGTGCGGATTGCCGAGGCCGGAACGCGCCATCTTGATCGCGGAGGCGAGCGCATCGATGGACTTGTCCTGGCCGAACACCACGGACTTGAGGTCGCGGTCGAGGGTCTTGAGGGCGTTGCGATCGTCGCTGGAAATGCTCTTTGGCGGGATGCGCGCGATCTTGGCGATGATCTCCTCGATTTCCTTGTTGGTGATGGTCTTCTTCTGCTTGGATTTCGGCTGGATGCGCTGCGCAGCCCCGGCTTCGTCGATCACGTCGATGGCCTTGTCGGGGAGGTGGCGATCGTTGATGTAGCGCGCCGACAGTTCCGCCGCCGTGGTCAGCGCAGCGGCGGTGTACTTGACGCCGTGGTGCGCCTCGAAGCGCGATTTCAGTCCGCGCAGTATGGCCACGGTTTCCTCCACGCTGGGTTCGGGCACGTCGATCTTCTGGAAGCGCCGCGACAAGGCGTGATCCTTCTCGAAGATGCCCCGATACTCGTTGTAAGTGGTGGCGCCGATGCAGCGCATCTGCCCGGAACTCAGAGCGGGCTTGAGCAGGTTGGAAGCGTCGAGCGTGCCGCCGGAAGCGGCTCCGGCACCGATCAGGGTGTGGATCTCGTCAATGAACAGGAT
>JAIOJM010000292.1 GCA_019911785.1 Sulfuricella sp.
AAATCAATAACAATGTTAGGGAGAAACATGGTGGCAACTCAGACGGCCTCTCCAAAACTGTTGGCACCTGCCCAACCGGAAGCGCAAAAGGCGTCCTTGCCCCTCCAGCCCCGCACCGTTGGGGAGACCGGCCTCAACTTCCTGTTTCTGATCGAGCTTCTCACCAAAACCCTGTTCTTGCGCGGCCAGTTGCATTTGGCGGACCTGGTCGATCACACCAGGCTTTCGATTGGGGCGCTGGAACCCCTGCTGTCTTTCATGCGAACGGAGCGCCTGTGCGAGGTGACCCGCAGCGGCGAGGCCGAAACCGCCACCGCCTACACGCTCACCGAACTGGGGCGCCTGCGCGCCCAGGATTTTCTGCAAAAGAGCCAATATGCCGGGCCCGCGCCGGTCAGCCTGCAAGCGTATGTGGAGCAGGTGCACAAGCAGTCCATCATGGATATGCAAGTGACCCGCGAGAATCTGCAGCAGGCTTTCAGCGGCGTGGTCGTCAAGGAGCGTATCCTCAAGCAGTTCGGCGCGGCGATGAATTCGGGGCGGGCGATCTTTGTCTATGGCCCGGCAGGCACGGGCAAGACGTTCCTCTCCGAAAAGCTGGTGGGCCTGCTTTCGGGCAATGTAGTCGTCCCGCACGCCATCGTGGTGGACAGCGAAGTGATCCAGATTTTCGACCCGCTGATTCACGATGAGGTTGTCGTCGAGGAGGCGGCCAAAAGCGGCCTGGACCGCAGGCGTACCCTTGATGCACGCTGGGTGTTGTGCCGCCGCCCGGTGGTGACGACCGGCGGCGAGCTGACCCTGGACATGCTGGACCTGGATTTCGATCAGACCGCCAAGTTTTATCAGGCACCACCCCAGGTCAAGGCGAACAACGGACTGTTGCTGATCGACGACCTCGGCCGTCAACTGGCACCCGCGCTGAATATCATGAATCGCTGGATCATCCCTCTGGACCGGCATCTGGACTATCTTGGGCTCCACACCGGCAAAAAGTTCATGATCCCCTTTGACGTAATCGTGGTGTTCTCCACCAACATGCCGCCCAAGCAGCTTGCCGACGAAGCCTTTCTGCGCCGCCTCGGCTACAAGATCTTCATTGACGTGCTGGAAGAAGAAGATTACCGCGCAATTTTTCGGCAGGTATGCAATGAGTTGCATATCCCGTATTCCGAGAAAATGCTGGAGTACCTCCTGCACGAGCACCACTACAAGGAGGGCAAGCCGCTGCTCGCCTGCATCCCCAGAGACATCCTGGGGCAAGTGCGGGATATCGCCCGCTACGAAGGCGTGCAGCCCGAGCTTTCGGAGGAACTGCTGGATTGGGCATGGAACAATTATTTCACGCATGATTAGCTTTTTCACAATTTTTACCTATAGTTAGTTTTAGAGAGACGATTACCTACGTTAAAGGGGAAGGCAGATGAAAAATCCAAGAGCCATAATGATGATTGTGATCTCCGTGATCATCGGGTTGGCTGCTGTTGTCCTGGCATCGCGCTGGGTTGCACAGCAGGCAGATGTGTCGACCAGCCAGGTAGTGGTCGCGAAGACGGATATCGACCTGGGCGCCCGACTGAACCCTGAGATGCTGGCTGTGCAGAATTGGCCGGCGGGCAGCGTCCCGCAGGGGGCGATCCTGGCAAAAGACAAGGACGCGCTGCTCAAGGATCCCAAGACGAATGAGGGCCGTGTTGCCAGGGTGAGCATCCTCAAGGGCGAACCGATCTCGGAATCCAAGCTCGCCCCCTCTGGTGCGCAGCCGGGTCTGTCCTTCGCCATCAAGGAAGGCAAACGAGCCATCACGGTGCGCGTCAACGACGTGGTCGGCGTGGCAGGGTTCGCGTTGCCCGGCAACTATGTGGACATACTGGTCAACACTGTGGACGAAACCGCCAAGGCGGCGGCGGGTGACAACAAGACCATTTCCAAGATCGTGCTCGAGCACATCCTTCTGCTGGCGGTGGCGCAGGAAACCAGCCAGGGCGAGGGAAAACCCAAAGTGGTGAATGCCGTCACCCTCGAGGTCACCCCGGAACAGGCGGAGAAAATCGACCTGGCGCGCAGCGTGGGCAGCCTTTCCCTGGTGCTGAGAAACCAGATCGACGAAAAGCCGGTGGAAACCGTGGGCGTTTACAAGAAGGATTTGCTCAAGCGCCTTGCCGAGCCCGAGGTGGCTGCTGCCAAGCCGGGTGAGGCGAAGACGGAAGTGAAAACCGTGGTAAAAAAGGTCACGGTCTATCGCACGCCACCCAAGAAAGCGGAACCCAAGGACCAGGTTGAGGTCATCCGCGGCACGGCAAAAACCAGCGAGGAGTTCAAGCTCCAGACGGAACAGAAGTGATGCAAGCGGCAGCGCATTCCGGTAATGCTTTGCGGAATCTGCGGGGTGGGACGATGATTACGAGCAATAACAAGGGAGAAACGATGATGAACGAGCACAAGATCATAAACAGCCGGCTGTGGCAATATGGGGGCAAGCTCCTTGCCGCTGCGCTGGGGATTGCGCTGATTGCCGCACCGCTTCAGGCCGCGGAACCCGCCAAGGTGGAAGTTGCCAAGGCCGAACCTGCCAAGACCACGCCGGCGAAGAAGAAGCCGGCCAAAACCACGGCCAAGAAAGCGCCGGCCACAGTGCCCGGCGTGACGGCCCGGCCGAGCCTGGTCCCCCCCGCCAGCACCATCGAGTTCGCGCCCCAGGTCGGCGTGACGGTAGGAAAATCCACCCTGCTCAAGCTCCCGGCACCGGCGGCCAGGATCTCGGTCGGCAACCCCGCGGTGGCCGATGTGATCCTGCTCAATCCGAGCGAAGTCTACCTGCTCGGCAAGACCGTCGGCTCCACCAACGTCATCCTGTGGAGCAAGACCGGACACAGCACCGTGGTGGACGTGATCGTCGGCATGGATACCGCCGCCCTGCAGGGCAAGCTGCAACAACTGCTGCCCGGCGAGAAGAACATCAAGGTCGCAGTGGCGGCAGATTCCCTGGTGCTGACCGGCACCTTGACCGATGCCGTCATGGTGGACAAAGCGGTCGCCCTGGCCGAAGCCTATAGCGGCAAGAAGGTGGTCAATTTCCTCCAGGCCGGCGCCCCCCAGCAGGTGATGCTGGAGGTGAAGGTGGCGGAAGTATCCAAAACGCTATCGGATAAATTGGGCGCTGCATTTAAATACGGAACGGTTAGCGGCAGTTGGACCTACACGCTGCTGGCGGGCTTTCTAACTGGCAATGCGGCCGGTACGGTTGCCGGGCCTGCCTCCGTCAGCGCCGTCAATGCCGGCGGCCTGAAATCCCTGACTCTGGACGCCGCGAAAACGGACGGCTTGGTGAAAATTCTTGCCGAGCCGAACATCATGGCCATGAGCGGGCAGGAAGGCGCCTTTCTTGCCGGTGGTAAAATTTACATTCCAGTGCCGCAGTCGGGTGTGGGGGGTACGACGATCACCCTGGAGGAAAAGGAGTTTGGTGTGGGACTCAGGTTTACCCCCACCGTGCTGGAAGGCGGACTCATCAATCTCAAGGTGTCGCCGGAAGTTTCCGAACTGGGGAAAAATGTGACGGTCGGCAGTCAAACCATACCCTCGATCACGACCCGCCGCGCCTCCACCACCGTGCAGTTGCATGACGGTCAAAGCTTCGCCATCGGCGGCCTGATCAAGAGCAACGTCACTGAGACCATGGCGGCGTTCCCGGGCTTGGGTGAAATACCGATACTCGGTGCGCTGTTCCGCAGCAGCGACTTCCAGAATGAAAGAACCGAGTTGCTGTTCATCATCACGCCGCGCCTGGTGAAACCGCTGCCGCCGAATTATGCCCTGCCGACGGACGCCTTCATCGAACCCACCCGTGGCGAGTTCTTCCTGGAAGGCAAGCTGGAAGGCGCGCCCAAGACTGAATCGCAGCCTGCGGCGGCACCCGCCGAGCCCAAGCCGCAAGCCCCCGCTACCGGTGGCTTCCAGATGAAATGACGACTGGCTCCCTCCCCCTCGACGGGGGAGGGTTGGGGAGAGGGTGCTTTAAGCAACGCTCGAATTGCAAATGAATTTCTAGGAGACGAACATGAAAAGCGAATTGATCACAGGGATGGGTGCCGGACTGCTGGCGGTGGCTGTTCTGGCCGGCTGCGCCCCCACCACCCCGAATCTAGATGCAAAATTCGGCGACGCCGTGAACAAGGCCAAGGCCCAGCAGACCATCAACAAAGATGCCTCCAGAAACACCGACCCGGTGGCAGGCATCGACGGCCAGGCCGCAAACGCCATCATCGACAACTATCACAAGGTCTACGAAGCGCCCACCGCAGCGCCTGCCGGTGCCATTGGCACCGTCACGGGCGGCGGCACCACCCTGAAGTAAGCGCAGGCTGGGCCAAGGGGAAAGGAGGAAGCCATGAAAACCGGAGCAAGCCTGAAAAACCGGCAGGGCGGCGCAGTCGCCGTCATGGTCGGGATCGGCATGGTGATGCTCGTCGGCTTCCTCGCCTTGGTGATCGACCTGGGGCATCTCTATATTGCCAAGACCGAGTTGCAGAACGGCGCGGATGCGGCGGCGCTGGCCGGGGCCAAGGAACTGAAAGGCACAGCGCTGGGTGTAACCAGCGCCATTGCCATGACGCAACAGCTTGCAGGGAAAAATTATTACGACCTCGGTAGCAAGAAGATTTACGACACAACTGATGCCGAAACCCAGAATGACATTATCGACATCTGGGTGGGCAACTGCCCTGAAGACACTTGCATGGTCGCCGCTTCATCTATAACGACAGATGCAGCAGCAGCCAACAAATATTTCATCAAGGTGCACACCCGCCAGCGGGATCTGGCCGCCTGGTTCGCCCCGATTTTCAACCTTGTCACAGGAGGGAACTACTCCATTACGAGTACCTTCGGCATGGCGGTCGCGGGACGGTATCTTATCGATATCACGCCCCTAGCCATGTGTGCGCTGGATCTGAGTAAATGCCCTGCATGTGATGGCACGTGCTCGACTCCCCCTTGCGATTGCGGGTACGAGAAGGGAAAAACATACAAAGTCTCCGACATAAATCCCATCGGTCCGGGCACGCTTTATTGGCTGGACCCATTGGCCACTACGTCTTCCTGTACTGTTACAAGCGCAGACGACACGCGTCCGTTCGTCTGCCAAGGTAAGGCTTCGGTCGCAACGACAGGCTGCAATAACGTCTATACCAACACCGGGATCAGTGGGCCACTGCTCGCAGCCCTGGATTCGCGTTTCAATGACTATGACCCACAAGCTCAATGCGATCCCGCAACGGCCCCGCCGGATACCAACGTTAGAGAATATCTCTACACTGATAATAATACACCTGGCAAAACCAACTGGTGGAATACAGGTGATGCTACCCAGGAGCCGACCCAGCAGGCCGCCAACGTGATTAGTCGTTCGGAGACTCTCATTACCACCGATTGGAGCGGGGTGGTGTGGTCATTTGTGAGGCCGCCGAGCCCTAACACAACTGGCCGTAGTGTAAACGCTTCTTATCCTAGCAGCCCTTTGACGCCCTATACGGACAGCAACTTTTCGACTGCCCCAACCGGGGGAGGTGCAGCTTCCCAGAAAGCAGAGCGCCGCGTGATGAATCTGGTGATCGTGGAATGTCCCAGCGTCGGTGGGGTATGCCGACCAGCCCCGGTGAGAGGCATCGGCAAGTTCCTGTTGCAGCGAAGGGCAAACACTCCATCGGACAAGGAAATCTATGTCGAGTTTGGTCAGTTTGTCCCGGGCGGCCCCAATGTTACTGACATTAAACTTTACCGATAAAGACCATGAAGAACGCGCTCAATAGATTATCGGCACAAAGGCAAACCGGCGAAAAGGGGGCGGCCGCAGTCGAGTTTGCGCTTGTCGTCATCGTCTTGCTCCTGATTGTCGCCGGTATTGTCGAATTCGGGCGGGCCTTCTGGTATTACGATGCGCTGACCAAGGCAACGCGGGATGGGGCGCGTTACATGTCGACCGCGAACGTGGCCACGATCAATACCGCCGGCGTACCGGCTGCGAGAACACTCGTGGTCACTGTGGCGAATGCCGCAAGGGTTTCTCCAGTTCTGGGCAGCGGAAACGTCTCAGTGACCTGCCTGGACACGAGCTATGGGGTGGTACCATGCCAGAACAACACGGCACCCGCCAACGTGCGGGTGGCGATTGTCAATTACAGCATAACGCTGGGGGGGCTGTTGCCGTTGGCCTACACGACGGGGCAAGCAGCCTCGGGGGCAACGCTGACGCCCAGCACGACAATGCGCTACATGAACTGACAGGGTGCATGATGATGAAATTAGATGCCCTTTGCCAACCAGGAGGCCGCCGTCAGAGCGGGGCGGCGGCTGTCGAGTTCGCTCTGGTTGCCGTGCTGCTTATTGTCCTGTTGCTGGGAATTGTCGAACTGGGCCGCTTCCTGTATCTGTTCAACACGGTTCAGGAAGTGACGCGCCGGGCGGCTCGGGAGGCCGTGGTAAGCTGCACAGATGAAACCACTCAAAACGGCATACGGAGCAGAGCGGTGCTTGGCACTGGCGCGACCGGCGCGTTCCTGCCCGCCGGGGGGGAAATCAGCGACATCAGGGTTGTGATCGACTATCTCGACAAGAACCAAGCCAGCATTGGCCGCTACATTGCCTGTCCCTCCCCTTTCAATGGCAATATTTTGAAGTGTGAGGCCGACGCTGCAGATTGCATCAAGTTCGTGAGGGTGAGGGTGTGCGATTATCGAAATCAAAATCGATGCGACCCGGTTCAATATGTGCCCATGATCGGCTTATTCGTTCCCAACCCCGATAACCCGACGCGCATGCAGTGGATCGATTTGGGAATTGATATACCGGGTTCTACGGTGATCATGCCTGCGGAAAGCTTGGGATACACCTTCACCTTATGAAGCCGCTCAGGATAAAAGTAATAATAATGATGAAAAGAGGGTGGTAGCTTGAAAATCGCCGTCATATCTGCAAACAAACAACATATGGAGAACATTCTCCATATCCTTCAGGAAGGGGCACATCCCCACTCGGTTTTATTGTTCGAGGATAGCAAGGAGCAACTGGGTGCGGTTGCCGACCGGGAACAGCCCGACCTGATGGTCATGGAAAGTGCCGGCGATGGGAGGGAGGCAATCGCCGCCCTGGAAAGCGTCAGTCAGCGTCATCCCGGCATGAGCTTCATCATGCTGTGCGAGCAGGTTTCGGCGGAGAATCTGATCCAGGCCATGCGCATCGGAGTGCGCGACGTGCTGCCGACCCCGGTTTCTCCCCAGGCGCTGATGGAGGCGGTGGCGCGCGTCGAGCAGAAGCTGGTGCGGGCGGACAAGCCCATGCACAAAGGCAAGGTACTGGCTTTCATCGCCTGCAAGGGGGGCAGCGGCGCCACATTCCTGGCCAGCAATCTGGGGTATGCTCTGGCGGCCGAGTACGGCAAACGGGTGGCGCTGATTGATCTGAACCTGCAATTCGGCGATGCCTCCTTGTTTGTCTCCGACAAGGTCCCGGCTACTACGCTGTCGGATGTGGCCAACAACATTTCGCGTCTGGACGCCTCTTTCCTCGCTTCCAGCCTGGTGCACGTGCTGCCGAATTTTGGCGTGCTGGCGGCCCCGGAAAACCCCGTCCAAGGCTCGGATGTCCAACCCGGACACATCGATGCGCTACTTGGTCTGGCGGCCACTGAATATGATTATGTCATCATGGACGTGGGGCGCAATCTTGATGCAGTGAGTGTCAAGGCCCTGGATCATGCGGACCTGATTTTCCCGGTTCTGCAGGAGACGCTGCCTTTTATCCGGGATGCCAAACGGATCATCTCTACCCTGCAATCCTTGGGTTACAGCAGGGACAAGATTCATCTGATCGTCAACCGTTACGAAAAAGGGGGCGAGATTCAGCTCGGAGATGTGGAGCGCACCTTGGGCATGAAGGTTTTTGTGACCTTCCCAAACAGCTTCGAGGCGGTCTCGGCATCGGTGAACCAGGGCGTGCCGATCCTGAAAATGACCAAAAGAGATCCGGTTTCAAAAACCCTGCTCAAGCTCGGGCATGATCTTGAACAGGGCGAGGGGGGGAAGGGCGGATGGTTGGGGCATTTGTTTGGTCGTGCATGATGAATGGGATTCACCGGGATTGTCCATTGGAATGCTCATGCATGTAGGAGCGCCGCCCCCGGCGCGAATGCGGACGCAAATCGCGGCCAACCCCCATCCCAACCTTCCCCCGCTTGCGGGGGAAGGGGCGATCGTCTCCCCTCCCGCTCGCGGGAGGGGATTGAGGGGAGGGCTGGCGCCGCTCCTACAAGGGTGTAGGTGTATTGGGCTAGTGGACAATTCGTGATTAACCTGGCAAGTTTTTTGTAGTGACTATAATGAATAAAGCGTTGCCGGGAATTTGAATAATTGTGTTTCACCGGCGCTGGCCGGCTTGATGAGCCGAGATCAAACAGGGAGTCATATCATGACGTTACGGGACAGGCTTGAAAATATCAAACATGACGTCGCGCAGGTGCCGGTGATGACGCAACAGGCGAGCTCGGCTGAAAATCGCTCCTACCAGGAGCTGAGGTCGCGTATCCATCAAAAACTGCTCGACCGC
>JAIOJM010000293.1 GCA_019911785.1 Sulfuricella sp.
CGAGATGATCTCGCCCCAGTTCAACCAGATGCAGGTGCAGCACAACATCGGCCTGGATTTCGCCAGCGGCGTGCGCACCCTGATGCGGCAGGATCCGGACATCATCATGGTGGGCGAGATCCGCGACCTGGAAACCGCGGAAATGGCGATCCAGGCGGCGCTCACCGGCCACCTGGTGCTCTCCACCCTGCACACCAACGACGCCCCTTCGGCAATTTCCCGCCTGCTCGACCTGGGCGTTCCGCCCTACCTGATCAACGCCACCCTGCTCGGCGTGATGGCGCAGCGCCTGGTGCGTACCCTGTGCCCGCACTGCAAGGAGCGCGAAACAGTCGATACCGAGGCCTGGGAGGCGCTGGTCAAGCCGTGGAAGGCGGCTCCGCCGGCAACGGCCTGTGTGCCGAAAGGCTGCCTGGAATGCCGCATGACCGGCTACCTCGGCCGTATCGGCCTGTACGAGATGCTGGTCATGTCGCCCGGCCTGCGCAAGCTGATCAAGCCGGCCTGTGATGTCGCCGCCCTGCGCGAGCAGGCCTACAAGGAAGGCATGAAGCCGCTCAGGATCAGCGGCGCGCAGAAAGTCGCGAGCGGGCTCACCACCATAGAGGAAGTCCTGAAAGTCGCCCCGCCGCCCTACGGCATGTAATGGCTGACTGAATAAGTTGGGTATGCTGTCAACGCCAGGAAGTGCCAGGGCGTTAAATGCTTACCGGCAATATCGGATGTAGATACCCTGCTACATGTTTGCAAAGCTGGAAAAATTGGATAAGATGGCGGGTCACTTTTTTTCAAGTTAAACAAGGAGTATTAAATGAAAGCAATTCTGGGAATTGCCGCTGCTGCGGCCTTGCTGGTGGCGGGACAAGCAGCAGCTGATGATCAGTTGGCGCTGGCACAAAAGAGTGGTTGCATGGCCTGCCATCAGGTCGCCGTTAAAGTGGTCGGCCCGGCCTACAAGGATGTGGCCAAGAAATATGCCGCCGACAAAGGTGCGGTCGACAAGCTGACCAAGAAAGTCATCGCCGGCGGCAAGGACGTCTGGGGTCCCGTGCCCATGCCTCCTAAAGGTGGCAACGCCGCCGTCAAGGACGAAGACATCAAGAAGATCGTGGCTTGGGTGATGAGCCTGAAGTAATTCGGGTGCTGTACCATGAAAAAGCCGGCCTTGCGCCGGCTTTTTTATTTCACCAGTCCGAACAGATAGAGGAAGATGGCGATGATCGCCAGCGGCGAAACGAAGCGGATGGTAAAGCGCCACAGCCGGTAAGGCTGCGTGGTGATATTCAGTTCTTCCTGGACGTGGAGGGTCTTCATCACCCACCCTGCGAACAGCGCCATCAGCAGCCCGCCCAAGGGGAGCAGGATATTGGTGGTCAGCTTGTCGAGGGTGTCGAAAATGCCGAGGCCGAACAGGAGGCGCACGTCTTTCCAGGCGCTGAACGAGAGCAGCACGGCAATGCCCAGCACCCAGTCGGTCAGGCCGATCAGCCACGCTGCCTGAAGGCGGGTCAGGCGCGTGTTTTCGGTGAGCCAGGCAATCGCCGGCTCCACCAGGGAAATCGCCGATGTCCAGGCGGCGAAGGCGACCAGCAGGAAGAACAGCGTGCCGATGAAGGCGCCTCCCGGCATTTTGCCGAAGGCGATGGGCAGGGTCTGGAAGATCAGTCCCGGTCCCGCCGCCGGTTCCAGTCCGTTGGCGAACACCAGGGCGAAGATGGCGAGCCCCACCAGGAGGCCGACGGCGGTGTCGGCAAGAGCCACGAACAATGAGGTGCGGGCGATGGAGACGTGGCGCTGGAGATAGGAGCCGTACACCATCACCGCCCCCATGCCCAGGCTCAGGGAAAAGAAGGCATGGCCCAGCGCCGAAAGCACGGCCACCGGCGTGACCTTGGAGAAATCCGGGGCGAACATGAAGCGGGCGGAGCGGGCGACGTCGCCTTCGGCCAGGCTGTAGCCGAGCAGTACCAGCAGGATGGCGAACAGCGCGGGCATCAGGATATTGTTGGCCTTTTCCAGTCCCGAATTCACTCCGCGCGCCACCACGCTCATGGTCATCACGATGAACAGGCTATGCCACAAGCCCAGTTCCAGCGGCGCGGCAAGAAACGCGTCGAACTGGCTCTGCGCCATCGCTCCATCGATACCCTTGAAGCTGCCGCTGGCCGCGCGCACTACGTAATCCAGCACCCAGCCGGCGATAACGCTGTAAAAAGCCAGGATCAGCAGTCCCGCGATCAGGCCCATGATGCCCACCCACCGCCACAGTGTCGGCGCACCGGCCTCCTTAGCAAGGGCGGCCATGCCGTCCACCGGATTGCGCTGGGCGCGGCGCCCCAGCATGATTTCGCACATCATCAGCGGGATGCCGACCACGGCGATGCAGGCGAGAAACACCAGGACAAAGGCACTGCCGCCGTTGACCCCGGTCATGTAGGGGAATTTCCAGATGTTGCCAAGACCGATCGCCGAGCCGGCAGTGGCCAGGATGAAGGACCAGCGGCTGCTCCAGTGGCTACGGTGCTGGGGCTGGGTCATGTTTTGAAATAACGGTCGGTTTCCGCCTTGACGACCTTGGACAGCAACAGCAGGCCGATCAGGTTGGGGAGGGCCATCATCCCGTTCATCAGGTCCGAGAAGTTCCAGACGAATTCCAGGTTCATCATCGCGCCAACGATCACCATGGCGATGAAGACGATGCGGTAGGTGCGGATGGAGCGCGGGCCAAAAAGGTATTCGATGGCCTTCTCGCCGTAGTAGTTCCAGCCGATCAGGGTGGAATAGGCGAACAGGGCGGTGGCCAGGGCGACGATGATTTCGCCCGTGCTGCCCAGGGTCTCGCCGAAGCTGGCGCTGGTCAGCTGGCCGGCGCCGACGCCCAGCGTCCATGATTTCGCGCTGAGGATCACCAGGGCGGTCATGGTGCAGACCACCAGGGTGTCGATGAAGGTCTGGGTCATGCTGACCAGGGCCTGTTTGACCGGATCATGGGTGCGCGCGGCGGCGGCGGCAATCGGCGCCGAGCCCAGGCCGGATTCGTTGGAGAACACGCCGCGTGCGATGCCGAAACGCATCGCCGCGGCGACCGTGGCGCCGGCAAAGCCGCCGGTGGCGGCGGCCGGCGAGAAGGCATGGCTAAAGATCAGGCCGAAGGCATGGGGAATTTCGGTGACATTGAGGGCGAGCACCACCAGCGCCGAACCCACGTAACCGACGATCATGAACGGCACGAGAAAGGAGGTGAAGCGCCCGATCGAGCGGATGCCGCCCAGGATCACCAGGGCCGTCAGCACCATCAGCACGACGCCGGTGACCCA
>JAIOJM010000294.1 GCA_019911785.1 Sulfuricella sp.
TGCCATCCTTGCGATAGCTTCTCAACACTGCGCTGCCGTCATGTTGCTCGCGGATGGCCTGGTAGATATTCCCGATTTGCGGCTGGTTCAGCTCTCCGCTGTCGAGCAGGCGGCAACTCTTGCCGACCACTTCCTTGCTGGCGTAGCCGGTGGTGCGTTCAAATGCGGAATTGACATAAAAGACGGGGAAATTTTCCTGTCTGGCGTCGACAATGAAAATGGCGTTAACGCTGGACTCCATGGCACGCCCCCACAGCCGCAGGTTTTGCTCCGCAGCCTTGAGCTCGCTGATGTCGCTATAAATGGCAGCGTAATGGGCGATTTCGCCCTGCTCGTTGCGTACCGTGCTGATTGCCATCCAGGCCGGGTAGATTTCGCCGTTCTTGCGCTTGTTCCAGATTTCGCCCTGCCAGTGACCGCTTTGGTGGATGGAGTTCATCATGCTGCGGAAAAATTCCGCATCATGGCGCCCCGATT
The DNA here is from genome assembly GCA_019911785.1 of Sulfuricella sp. The sequence goes on from JAIOJM010000294.1 coordinate 478, forward strand.
TCAGCAGGCTCGGGCTCTGGCCAAGCACCTCGGCCCGGTCATAGCCGGTAATGTCGAGAAACGCCTGGTTGACCGAGACGATGTGGTTTTGTGCATCGGTGATGAAAATGGCTTCATGGCTGCCCTCAAACACCAGGGCGGCGAGGCGCAATTGCTGCTCGGCCTGCTTGCGCTCGGTGATGTCTCGAATGATTGCCTGGCGAAAATGCTTTCCTTCCGTTTCGATCGAGCGCGCGCTGACCTCTACAGGAAAAACGGATTGATCCGCATACCGGTGCACGGTCTCATAGACCAGGCCTTCGACTCCACAGCGATCCCAGTTGGCGTCGAACGCTGCCAGAGCTTCCGGTGCTTGCAGGTCGCGCGCGTTCATGCGCAGCAACTCGTCGCGGCTATGGCCGTATGCCTGGATCGCGCGCTCGTTCGCTTCGATGATGCGGCCGGTGTCATCCATCATCAGGATGATGTCGTTGGCGTAGCGCGTCAGGGCGTTGTACTTTTGCTCCAATACCTGCCGCTTGAGTTTGCCCTCGTAATGCCTGGCCAGAAATTGCGCGCGCTGCTGCCGCCACCACAGTCCGGTAGCCACCCCCGCCCCGGTGATGAAGGCGAAAGCCAGGATCGCCACGATCCAGGCAGTCCTGCGGATCGGGGCGTAGAGTTCTTCCTTGTCCATTTTGGCGATCAGGAACCAGGGCGAATCCGGAATCTTTTTCGCGGCGCCGATGACCGGGATTCCCCGGTAATCGGCGCCTTCTATCAGCCCTCCTTTACCTCGCGCCATCATGGCGGTCAGCAATTTCTTTTCGGTTACCGGAAGCCGCAACTGCAGCGCGGTGTTGTCGCGCTGGCGCAAGTTGTTCAGAACCACCACCTCATCGCCTTCGCGCCGGGCCAGTATGGCTTCGGCGCTCGGGCTGGGCGTCGGCCAGGTTTGCAGCAGCGGGAAAAGGTAACGTTGCGGGTCGATGCGGAAATAAATCCCCGCGATGGCCCGGTCGCGCGCATCACCGTGGGCGAAGATCGGCACCACCAGATCAAGCCGGACGCGCGGGGTCTCGGCGCCCGGATGCAGGTCGGTGAGAATGGCCTGCTTGGTGCGCATGGCTTCCATGACCAGCTCTACCCCGTAGGCAGTGGGTGGCTTGGCATCCGGCGTGACCGGCAAGTCCCGCACGACCCCGCGCTCGTCCAGGATGAACACGCCCTGAAAATCATAGGCCTGCTGCACCGCTTTCAGGCGCTGCGCGATCCGTTGCGCGCCTGAGTCAAGCGGCGTGCCGCGCTGCAGCCAGCGCTCGATTTCCATCGCCAGCTGGGGGTCGCGGGCCATCACCTCGGCGTTTTTCTTGTACGCCCGACGCCAGTCAGCCACCTGATTCACCCTCAGGTCGGCGATGGCGCCCAGGGTGTCATGCGCTTCCTTTTTGACGCCTTCCTGGTACCGATTGAAAACAAAATACCCGGTAGCGCCGATGGCGCAAGCCCATAGAGCGAACACCAGCAAGGGAACCCAGGCAAACAACCTTGAGGGCGAGTGCGGGTTGGCCGGAGATAACTCGTTTGTCATGCATTTTTCCTGTCAGAGCGCGTGTGAGGGTGATCGCCAACCAGATTAATATAATAGCAACAGAAAATTCCGGCATCCGTATAAATACGGATAAAGACCTAAAAGGATCTAATTATCCTGTTTCTTGTCCTTGAAATCCAGCATCATTCTCACCGGATCGGACAGGGACTCGGCCTGCATTTTGGCCATGTGAGCCACACAATCGTTTTATTCTTAAAAACTCAATTGAACCGCCAAGACGCCAAGAACGCCAAGTAAATCATTTTGTTGGAAACAATATGGCATTACCCCAGATTATCCATTCCATTATTAGAGCCAAAACACCGCTGTGGGAGCGGCGCCCTCGCCGCGATTTGCGACTGCATTCGCGCCGGGGCGGCGCTCCCACATGCACGAGCATTCCAATGGACAATCTGGGATTAACCGATAGGGTGAACGATTTGGGTTTTCTATTGGGCCGGCCATTGAATGTTTTGTAGGCTGGCGGTGAGCAACGCGAACCCCAGCATGTTCGAGGTCACCAAACGCTGGGGTTCGTGGGGGATGGTGTCTGTCATAACGTGCGCAATCGAACGAAACGGCTCACCATCCGTATTCGCGGATTTCCCTGGCCAGGCGCTCGTTCTCCAGCACAAGCTCGCGGGCGGCCAGCGCCTCCATGACGGACGATTGCATGCGATGGATATGCCAGATCCTGCGCCTGATATCCGCCTTCATTTCGTGGGGTTCCCAATCGAAATCGAGGCAGCAATATACCTGGTCCTCGTTGATGGCTTGCGACAGCAGTGTCACGTCTGCCAGACTGCCCATGAGTATGCGCGCCGCACCGGGCTGCGCCTGCATCCATTTGCCGAGGAACTGGATGCCGCTCATGTCCGGCAAGGTTTGCGCGGCCATCACCAGGTCGTAATTGGCGAACCGCGTATGATCCAGCGCCTCCTTGCCGGAGGCGAAGGTATCGATCTGGAACTCGATCTTGGTGGGCGCGGCGGGGTGATCGCGCGAAATCTCGCGCCATAAGGCGTCTTTCTCCGCTTCGTGGCCAGGGCCCGGAGCGAGTCCGTTCAGAATCAAACCCAAGGCGGTTTCGTCGCCATTGACCACCGCGATGCGATACGGATGCCTGCGCTCGGACCGGCTTGACTCGGGCGCGAGCGAGCTTGCCCGATAGGTTTCGGCGAGACGGCGGTTTTCCTGGAGGATGCGGCGATAGTTCAGCGCTTGCGCGATCGCCGATTTCAGCTCGGCTTCTTCCCAGGGTTTGGCGATAAAGTGGTGAATATGCATTTCGTTGATGGCGCCGAGCAGCCCTTGAATATCCGCATGCCCACTCATTATCAAGCGCGCCGCGTCGGGCTGGATTTCGCTGAACTGTTTGAGAAACTGCACGCCGTTCATGCCCGGCATGAGGTAATCGGCGATCACAAGATCGAACACGGTTTCGCAGCAGCGTGTCAGCGCATCCTTCGGCGAGATGAATGCCTCGACTTCATATTCGTCCTGCAATTCCCGCCGCAGGGCATCAAGAACATTCTGTTCGTCGTCCACCAAAAGTATGCGGTTCATGCTGGCTCCTTGGTTCATGTGTTCTCGTTTCAGAACGAAAAAGTGGCAACCTCGGTCTTCCCTGCAGCAGGGAAGACCTTATTCAAGTTAGCACATGGCACTAAATTTTTAACCGGGGATTCCAATGGAGGCCTGTTCGGCTCGGTTGGCAGAATGTTGCTTATCCATCTCCTTGCTCATTGTGCACCTCCATTGTTTTCAAGCGTGTAGCCTTTTTCGCGGAACAGTCGCAGGCAGGCATCCACCACATTGGGATCATAGAGCTGCCCGCGCTTGGCCTCGATCTCGGCGAGCGCCACGTCGAAGCCGAGGGCCGGGCGGTAAGGCCGGTGCGCGGTGATCGCCTCCACCACGTCGGCCACGGCGAGAATGCGCGCCTCCAGAATAATCTCCTCGCCCTTGAGGCCCTTGGGGTAGCCGGAGCCGTCCATGCGCTCATGGTGCTGCAGCACCATGAGCGCCACCGGCCAGGGGAATTTCACGTCCTTGATGATGTCGTAGCCCACTTCGGGATGGGTTTTGATCATGCCGAATTCGTGCACTGACAGTCGTCCCGGCCGGTTGAGTATCTCGGCCGGCACATAGATCTTGCCGATGTCGTGGATCATGGCGCCGAGCTTCATCCCCTCGATATGGTCTGCATCCAGGCCGAGCTCCCCAGCGATGGCTGCGGCCAGGTCCGCCACCCGGCTTTGATGGCCGGCAGTGTAAGGGTCACGCTTTTCCACCGTGAGCGCGATGGCGCGGATGGTGCCGATCAGGGCCTCCTTGAGCCGCTCCGCGCTTTTCAGGTGCTCCAGTTGGTAGTGGTCGCGCTCCTTCCGCATGCGCAGGGTGCTGATGCCGAAAGAGGTGTCGGCAGCCAGTTCCAGAAGCAGGTCCAGTTCGTCCTTCGAAAAGGTTGCCGCTTCGGCCGAGTAGAGGGTCAGGCTGCCGAGCACCTGGCTGTCCTGGAGCAGGGGCAGCGCAAGGCAAGAGAGCACGCCGAGCCGGAGTACTTCCTCCCGCCAGTGGGGGAAGGTGGAATCGGCCGAGATGTCTTCGACGATTTGCACCGTTCCCGTGCGCACCGCCCGGATGGTCGGGCACCAATCCCCCTCGCCCTTCACCTGAGCCAGGTGGGTATCGAGAAAACCGGCAGTGCAGCCGGCCTGGGCCGCCCGCCGAATCCGATGTTCCCCATCCCGCTCCACGAGCCCGACCCATGCCATCCTGTATCGGCCAGTCTCCACGATCTGTTTGCACATCGCGTTCAGGAGCTGGGTTTCGTCGGTGGCGCGCACCAGCACCTCATTGCAGGCGCTCAGGGTCTTCAGCGCACGGTTAAGCCGTCGCAGCGCACGTTCGGCCTGCTTGCGCTCGGTGATGTTGCGCACAACGGCAATGATGTAAGCCTGATTCTCGATGGTGACGTACTCGATGCTGGCTTCGACAGGGAACCGGCTGCCGTCCTTGCGCAGGGCGTCGAATTCCAGGAGGGCTTTGCCTTGGGCGCGGAGTTCCTGCACGTGCGCCTGCCAAGCGGCGGCGTCAGGGAGGGTTGTTTGGATGTCCACCACACCGCGCTGCAACAGTTCGTCACGCGCGTAGAGCAGGTCGCGGCAAGCCGCCTCGTTCACGTCCAAGAAGCGGCTGGTGGCAGGGTTCACGATGAAGATGCCGTCGCTGGAGTGATCGAGCAAATTGCGAAAAAGCTGAATTTTGGCCTCCGCCCGCTTGCGCTCGGTGATGTCGCGGTCTATGCCGCGGTAGCCGCGGAAGTCCCCGCTCCGGTCGAAGACCGGCACGCCGCTCGATTCCAGGATGACCACGCGCCCGTCCCTGTGTAGGTTGGCGTTTTCCAAAAGTTCGAAGGGTTGCCGGTTGCGGACGATTTCCCCGAACAGCCCTGCCACCCGCTGCGCCTCTTCGGCCGGCATCAGATCGAAGGGCGTCCTGCCGACCACTTCTTCCGGCGCATACCCCAGCAGGTCCTGGACCTTGGGGCTCGCGTAAGTATAGACGTCGTTCTCGTCCGCTTCCCAGATCCAGTCGCTGGTGGTTTCCACCATGGCGCGGAAACGCGCCTCGGAGGCGCGCAACTCGTCCACCGTGTGCTTGAAGTCGCGCGCGTAGGCCGCCAGTTGCGACTGCGCCATGTCAAGCTGGCGCCGCAGCTCCTGCATCGGCGGCGTATTTTCGGCCTCGGCGCTCATCCCAGCACTTCCTGCACCTTGGCCATCAGCTCCAGCGGGCTGAATGGCTTGACCAGGTAAGCACGAGCCCCGACCGAAAGCCCCAGCTCCCGGTCCTTCTGCTGGGCCTTGGCGGTCAGCATGATGACCGGGATGTCTGCCGT